>NZ_JBFUAW010000009.1:0-126698 GCF_056406095.1 Caulobacter sp. P1_D6
ATACACGCGCTTTATCCCCGTTCGACGCCGACGGCGGGCGGGCTCCCCAACGACAGGAGTCCCCGGACACGCTGAAGTAACCCCCTCCAGCCCAGTCCCGCTCGATCGCCCCCCGCCGCCGCATCGGTCGCTGGCCTTGCGCCCTTTCCCTGCGGCGAGGTGGGTCAAGGATACGGGCGCCGCGAAAGGGTGAGGACCAAATCGGGTCGAGAAAATTCAGGGCGTTGAAATCGCCGGGGTTTGTTCGCTGAGCGCCGGGGATAGACGCCCGTTGACGCCCGCCAGATCCAAGCCGCTGGCTTGACCATGCCGTCGAAGACTGTGCTGACTTCGACCATGAAACGCACCCTCGGCTGGATTGGCGCGCTGACCCTGGCCGCCCTGCTCGTCGGCCCCGCGTCGGTCGCGGGCGGACAGACGCCCGACAAGGTCGAGCCGCCGCCCGGCGAAGGCGTGATGTGCGCCCTTGCGATCTATGGCGTGGTCGACCAGGTCGGGCGCCGCTGCTTCCCCGGCCAGGACGCGCCGCTGCAGGCCGAGATCGGCCGCGCCGTGGCCAAGCTCGACGGCTACGTGCTCGCCAACGGCTGGACGGCCAAGGACCTTGCCCGCTTCAAGCGTGACCAGACCTGGGTCGACGAGCCCACTGACAAGCTGTGCAAGGGCGATCCCGCCGACCTCTATCGCGGCATGGCGGCGGCGGATCTGGCCGAGCTGCGCGCCGGCGTCGACGCGCAGGTGTCGCGTCGGGGCAAGCCGACCTGGGGCGACTGCCTCTAGGGTTCGCGCCCGGGATGACAGGCGGGGGCGGACCGCCTATACCCCGCGCCATGTTTGAAGGCCTCTCCCCCCTCGCCCGCGACGCTCGCTCCTGGCCGTTCGAGCAGGCGCGCGCCCTGCTCGCCCGCATCCTGCGTCTGCGCCTGTCCGACGCCGAGCGCGACCTCGCCGCCACGCTGATCCACGCCGGCAAGGCCGACGAGGCCGTGAAGACCTTCCCGGCCCTGGCCAAACCGGTGATCCTGGAGACCGGCTACGGCCCGTCGGGCCTGCCGCACCTGGGCACCTTCGGCGAGGTGGCCCGCACGACCATGGTGCGTTCGGCCTTCCGCGCCCTGACCGACGACGCCATCCCCACGCGCCTGATCGCCTTCAGCGACGACATGGACGGCCTGCGCAAGGTTCCCGACAACATCGAGAACAAGCAGCCGCTGATCGAGGACCTGGGCAAGCCGCTGACCGTGGTCCGCGACCCGTTCGGCACCCATGACAGCTTCGGCGCCCACAACAACGCCCGCCTGCGCGCCTTCCTCGACGGCTTCGGCTTCGACTACGAGTTCGTCTCGTCGACCGAGTGCTACAAGGGCGGGCTGTTCGATGAGACCCTGCTGACGGCCCTGGCCCGCTTCGACGCCATCCAGAAGGTCATGCTGCCGACCCTGGGCGAGGAACGCCGCGCCTCGTACTCGCCGTTCCTGCCGATCAGCCCCAGCACCGGCAAGGTGCTGCAGGTGCCGACGCTGGAGCGCAACGTCGACAAGGGCACGATCGTCTTCCAGGACGAGGACGGCCAGAAGGTCGAGGTCCCGGTGACTGGCGGCCACGTGAAGATGCAGTGGAAGCCCGACTGGGCCATGCGCTGGACCGCCCTGGGCGTCGACTACGAGATGAGCGGCAAGGACCTGATCGACTCGGTCAAGGCCTCGGCCCAGATCTGCAAGGCGCTCGGCGGCGTGCCGCCGGAAGGCTTCAACTACGAGCTCTTCCTCGACGAGAACTCGCAGAAGATCTCCAAGTCCAAGGGCAACGGCCTGTCGATGGAGGACTGGCTGCGCTACGGCGCGCCGGAAAGCCTGTCGTACTACATGTTCCAGAGCCCCAAGTCGGCCAAGAAGCTGTATTTCGACGTCATCCCCAAGGCGACGGACGAGTACCTGCAGCAGCTGGACGCCTATCCCCGGCAGGAGCCGACCAAGCAGCTGGACAACCCGGTGTGGCACGTCCATTCGGGCCGCCCGCCGCAGTACGGCTCGCCGGTGTCGTTCAGCCTGATGCTGAACCTGGTCTCGGCCGCCAACGCCTCGGACAAGGCGATCCTCTGGGGCTTCCTGTCGCGCTACATCCCGGGCGCGACGCCCGAGAGCCAGCCGCTGCTGGACCGCCTGGCCGGCTACGCGATCAACTACTACGACGACTTCGTGAAGCCGACGAAGGCGTTCCGCGCGCCGGACGACAAGGAACGCGCCGCGATCCTCGACCTGCTGGGCCGCCTGAAGGCCCTGCCTTCGGACTGCCAGGACGCCGAGCTGATCCAGAACGAGGTGTTCGCGGTCGGCAAGGACCATGAGTTCGAGCCGCTGCGCGCCTGGTTCCAGGCGTTGTACGAGGTCCTGCTGGGCCAGAGCCAGGGCCCGCGCTTCGGCTCGTTCGCCGCGATCTTCGGCCTGGACCGCACGACCGCGCTGATCGAGGAAAAACTAGGCTAGGTCCCAGTCGAAATCCTGTCACCAAGTCACGGTACGGACTTCCGCGCCGCCCGCCGTCGCGGGGCCGGTTCTCGCGGCTGGCAGCCCAAGATTGAAGCACCCTGCGGTTTGGGCGCGGCCTGTCGTTGGACCGAGTTCCAACGCGCGGGAACACGCTCTATACCGAGCCATCATTTAGAGACGAGGCGCCGCCGAGATGAGTTCCCACACTGAAGTTGGCGCGGACAAGGCTTTTTCTGGCCAGCGTGTACTGATCACCGGGGCGTCGGGCTTCATCGGAACCCACCTGGCGGAGCGGCTTCACGGCATGGGCGCCGAACTGGTCTGCCTGGACCTGCGCCCGCCGCGCAAGACCATCCCCGGCGCCGAGTACATCACCCACGACGTGCGCGACATCGGCGCGCTGGACCTGGGCCGGATCGATCGGATCTTCAACCTGGCCGCCGTGCACACCACGCCCGGGCACGAGGATCACGAGTACTACGACACCAACGTCAACGGCGCCCTGGAGGTCACGCGGCTGGCCGAGCGCGCCGACGTCAAGCACGTGACGTTCACCAGCTCGATCTCGATCTACGGCCCTTCGGAAGAGCGCAAGACCGAGGACAGCAAGCCGTCGCCGGTGTCGGCCTACGGCAAATCCAAGCTGATGGCCGAGAAGATCCACGAGGCCTGGCTGAAGGCCGGGTCGGGTCGCAAGCTGACCGTCGTCCGGCCCGCCGTCGTGTTCGGCGCGGGCGAAGGCGGCAACTTCGCGCGCATGGCGGCGCTGCTGAAGCGCGGCTTCTTCGTCTTCCCCGGCCGGCGCGACACCATCAAGTCGTGCATCTATGTCGAGGACCTGATCGACCTGATCCTGGCCGCGGGCCAGACGGACCAGCCGCAGGAGACGCTGAACGCCAGCTATCCGGAATGCCCGACCCTGGAGAACATCGTCAGCACGCTGAAGAGCGGCTACTTCCCCCAGGCGCGGCTGATCGACGTGCCGCTGGGCATGGTGATGGCGGTGGCCAAGTCGCTGTCGGCCCTCAACGGGTTCGGCGTCGGGGTTCACCCCGATCGCGTGACCAAGCTGGTGCGCTCGACCCACGTCTATCCGGAATGGGCGGTCCGCCACGGCCTGCTCAAGGATCGCGCCCTGGCCGCGGGGATCGAAAATTGGGCGGAAGCGACCCGGAAATCGTTCGTTTAACAGGCGCCGATAAAACCTGAAGCTGTACAGGGGAACGTTTCCGGGCCTGACCGCTTGGTCAGGTCGATCGCATCCGTGCGCTCGCACGGTTTTCGGCTGATCGTTCAAGGAGGCCCCCGCAATGCTCCTAGCCATGGCTCTCGCCGCCGCCGCCAATCCCGCCGTGGCCGTCTGGACCGAGGACTTCTCCGGCGCGCCGATCGACCTGGGCGACCGGCCGCTGGCGTTCTCCGAGGAGTTCGACGGCGCCGTAAGCCTGACCGGCCCCAAGCTGTTCGCGCCGGTGCACGCGCCCTACGGCGCGGGGAAGTTCGACCCCCCGACCGGCCCCGCCTACCAGATCGCCGACGGGGTGCTGTCGCTCCGCGCCTACAAGACCGCCGAAGGGACCTGGCGCTCGGGAACCGTGCAGACCGTCGACAAGGCGGGCCAGGGGTTCACCTGCGCCGACTGCTATTTCGAGGCCCGCATCAAGCTGCCGTCGGTCAAGACCTCCGCGTTCTGGGGCGGGCTATGGCTGCTCTCCAACGACGATCCGGTGACGGGCCACGCCGAGATCGACGTCCTGGAATGGTATGGCGGCGACCCGAAGGGGCATCACCAAGCCGTGCACCTCTGGCAGAAGGCCCCGCTGGGACATTCGGGATCGTCCAACTACACGGGCATGGGCACGCGGCTGCTCGACGGCGAGTGGCACACCTACGGCGCCCAGAGGCGCGGCGATACGGTGACCTTCTACATGGACCGGCAGGAGGTTTCGCGCGCCGTCGTCGGGCCGGGCTTCAGCGTGAGCTACTACCCGCTGGTCTCCCTGACGATCAATCCGGGCGAACTGGCCGACGCCGTCGACGGAATGACCCTCCAGGTCGACTACATCAGGGCCTACGCCGCCGAATAGGACCTAGACGACGGCGAGCCGGCTTCGGCGCGGCCTCAGGGACTTGAGCGCGTTGGTCATCGGAAGCTCGAGCAGCCTGTAGGACAGCAACCCGGCCGCGAGCGTGGACGCCATGCCGATGGCCAGGAACGCCAGCAGGCCCACGGTGTCGAAGGCGCCGACCTTCTTCCAGACGGCCGCGAGCATGGCCAGGACGATGACGTGGGTCAGGTAGAGGCTGTACGAGGCGTTGCCCAGCGTCACCATGGCCCGGCTGACGACGGTGTTGGCGTTCGGGGCGGCCAGGAGGGTCGCTGAACCGACGATCAGGACGGCGAGAAGCCAGTTGCTCCACTTCCAGGGGCTCAGGCCGTCGCCGGCGTTGGGCAGCAGGGCCTGGATCACCAGGAACACCGCCGCCAGCAGCATGGGCCACTTGAAGGCCGGAAGGGCGCGCCGGTCGTCCAGCCAGCAATAGGCGCCGGCCAGCAGGCCGCCCGCCAGGAATTCCAGGATGATCGGACGGGTCCAGGCCATCAGGACCGCGCCCGGGGGCGACAGCAGGCCCACCAGCGCCAGGCCCACGAAGACGACGGCCAGCGCGACGAGGGCGCGCCTCATGGTCAGGAAAAGCGTGGCGGCGAAGACAATATAGAAGAACATCTCGTAGTTCAGGGACCAGCCGGGGCCGAGCAAGGGCCTGAACTTGTCGTCATGCCATTCGTAGGGAATGAACAGGAACGACAAGGCCAGCTGCTTCAGAGTGATCTGATGGCCCGGATTGTCGAGGCGACTGATAAAGAGAATGCCGGCCTCGACGATGGTCATCAGCCAATAGATCGGCGCGATGCGGACAACTCTTCGCCACAGGAACGGGCCGGCGGCGCCCGGAGCGCCGAAGCTGTTGCGGCAGGTGTAGACCATGATGAAGCCGCTGATCACGAAGAAGATGTCGACGCCAAATGTACCGTTGAAGGCGGAACATATCGTTGCGACGATTTCATGATCGGCGAAAGGTTTAGTGACGCCGTCCAAGTGACTCAGGAGCACGAGGAGCGCAGCAATACCTCGCAGATACTGTATGCGCTGCAGTCGCTCCACCGCTCTCTCCTAACGTCCACGTGTCGGAAAAATACGCACAAATGGTCAAGATTAAGTCCGGGCAGCATACAACGGCTAAGCTGGGGAATTCAGTCCAAAAACGCGTGGACACAAAAAGATCACGAGGGATGGTTGAAAATAATCCATCAGCGCCCGGAGACGGTCATGGACGAGCTTTCATCCGCGCTGGACGCTCCGCCTCAGCTCTCCCTCGCGAGCGGTCTTCTCTCAACAGGCGAAAATGGAGCAGGGGTCATCCGAGCGTCACATTAAGATCAATTATGGGTCTCGGCCGTCGAGCCGACTATTCACGCCTTGGCGTGCAATTCGATTAAATCGCGTCGCGACAAGGCTTTCATCTGGCCACCGTGAACGCGGTGTGCAATGCAGCATTTGTGCTTTCCAGCGGGGATAGAGCGTGACGCTAACCAACCTGACAGACTTGGCGGCGCCGTCCGATCCCCTCCCGATGCGCGCCCCGCCCCGCCGTCGCCCCCGCCGTCGCCCCCGCCGTTGCATGCGACGCCCCGCCGCCTTCATGCAGGGCGCCTTCATGCAGGGATCGATCGCGTAGCATGGCCGCCACGAAGAGAATCGCCAAAGGTCTGGCCTGGCTGGTCGGGGGCCGCTTCGCCAACGCCGCCATCAGCATGGTGTCCACCGCCGTGCTCGCGCGCCTGCTCGGCCCCGAGGACTTCGGGGTCATGGCGGCGGCGTTCGTCGTCCTCGCCCTGGCCAACGTGCTGTTCGACGGCGCGTTCGGCGTCAATCTGATCCGCAAGGCGGCGCTGACCGAGGAGGACGTCCGCACGACCCTGACGGTCGCCGTGCTGGTCGGCGCGTCGTTGGCCGCTCTCGTCGCCCTGGCCTCGCCGGCCGCGGAAGCCTTCTTCAAGTTCAAGCTGCTGGCGCCGACCCTCGCCATCTCCTCGCTGACCATTCCCCTGAAGGCCGTCTTCTCGGTGGCCAGCGCCCAGCTGCAGCGCAACGGACGCTTCCGGGTGCTGGCGATCGCCAGCATCCTCGCCCAGTTCGTGGGCTACATCTTCGTCGCGGTGCCGATGGCGCTGATGGGCTTCGGCGTCTGGGCCCTGATCGCCGCCCTGGTCGTGTCGGGCTTCACCGAAGCCGTCACGGTGGGCGTCATGGCGCGCCTGCCGCTGAAGCCGGCCTTCCACCGCGAGGCCCTGAAGGACATCCGCGGATCGGGCCTGTTCGGCCTGTCCTACGCGTTCAACTGGGTCGCCAACACCGGCGCGAACGCGGTCATCGGCCGGATGCTGGGCGCCGCGCCGCTGGGCCTCTATTCGCGAGGCTGGAAACTCCTCGACCTGGTGGTCGCCGCGACCGCGACCCCGCTGCAACGCGTGCTGATGCCCGCGTTCGCGAACATCCAGGCCCATCCGGAACGGCTGAGGCGCGCGTTCATCTCCGCCCTGGAAGTCAGCCTGCCGATCTACGCCCTGGCGTCCGTCCTGCTGGCGCTTCAGGCGCCCGCGATCGTGGCGATCACGCTGGGCGCGAAGTGGGGCGACACCGTGCCCGTCGCCCAGATCCTGTTCGCCACCCTGGTGCCGCGCTGCGTCTTCAAGATCTCGGAGAGCTTCGCCGTGGCGGTGGGCAAGTCCGGCGCGGCCGCCCTGCGGCAGGGCTTCTATGCCGCAATGATGGTCACGTCCTCGATCATCGGCAGCCGATATGGAATCTATGGCGTCGCAATCGGCGTTTCGCTGTCGATCACCATTTTCTACGTCACATCAATGTCCTATGCGACGAGGATATCTGGATCCAGCTTCTGGGACGTGATCGTCGTGCATCTCCGCTCACTGGTACTGGCGATCGCCGTGGGCGTCGTGGACGCCGGCGCCCTGCGCCTCCTGCATGACTTCCACCTGGTGATCCAACACTTCATCGCCGGCGCCGCCGGCGTGACGGTGGCCGGCGCTCTGGTGGCGACGAGCCCCACGTTCTGGCTTGGCCAGGAAGCCGGCGGCCGCCTACTCAGCATCAAGACCCGGTTGATGGCGCGCATCGCGACCCGCTTCACCGCCGCCCACTAACCGACAACGCCACGCGCGAACAAATTTAGCTGCGAGATTGCTCCCAATGGATCGAAACTTCCTGCCTCGTGACGCCGGTATGCGCGAGCTGCAAGCCATGCATTCCGTGATCGCCGACTTGATCCCCCAAGGCAGGCGGGTGGCGTACCTGGACTATGCCCTGACGACCAATCTCGGCGACCTGCTGATCGTCCTGGGCACCCTGAAGTTCTTCGACCGCTACAACATCAAGCGGAAGTTCTCGCGGAACGTCGGCAACTCCGAGAGCGACGATCGCCTGCCGATCGGCAAGGACGACGTCATCGTCCTGCACGGCGGCGGGAACTTCGGCGACATCTACCCGCACTTCCAATCCTACCGTGAACGCATCATCGAGAAGTTCACCGACAACCAGATCGTCGTCATGCCGCAGACGGTGCACTTCAGCAGCCCCGAGAAGCTCGCGCGCGCCTGCGAGAAGATGAACAAGCACCCCAACATCACCTTCTTCGTGCGCGACGAGGTGAGCCTGGGCCTGACCAAGCCCTACTTCGGCGAGCGCGTGAAGCTGATGCCGGACATGGCGCACCAGCTGTGGCCGTCCCTGCTGGAAGAGGTCCGCGCGCCGTCCGTCGACAAGGGGACCCTGATGCTGATGCGCACGGACGTCGAGAAGACGACCGTCCCGGGCGTGATCGGCGAGCGCACCAGCGAGTTCACCGACTGGGACGACTATCTGTCCGTCCGCTACCGCGCGGAGCGGCGGCTGGTGAACAAGATCTCGGCCGCCCGCCCGCTGAGCAACATCATCGGCGACGTGGACGAGCACTATTTCAAGGCCCTGCACCGCGAGATCGTCAAGGTCGGCAGCACCCTCAACGACAACCCGGTCTGGATCACGTCCCGGCTGCACGGCGCCATCCTCGGCTTCCTGCTCGGCAAGCCGGTGATCGCCATCGACAACAGCTACGGAAAGCTGTCGTCGTACATCGGGGCCTGGAAAAAGCAGCTCGGCGCCTCCGTGGTCATTTCGGACGCCGACGGCGCGAAGGCCGCCATGGACTTCGCCACGGCTTCAAAGGGCTTCGAACCCGCCGCCATCTGGGCGCGGTACGAAGAGCTCGCGCAGAGAGTCGGCTGATGCGACTGATCCTGGCGGCGCCGGCCTTCTATCCTGACAGCGCGGGCGGGGCGGCGCGTCAGGCTCGGATCCTGGCCGAAGCCCTGCATCGCGCCGGGGTCGACGTCACCCTGGCGACCCCGACCATTTCCAAGGCCAATCCCACGAGCGAGGAAACCTCGTTCGGACGCATCGAGCGGTTCTACACGCCGGCCTATCCGAACCTGGGCGGTCGCCATTTCATGTCGTTCCTGCGGTGGACCCTCTGGTTCCGCAACAAGTTCGGAGCCGCGCGCTACAGCGGCATCCCGATCTATGTCTTTCACGCCAGGCTGCACGCCCTGGGCCCGGCGCTGGCCGCGATGTCCGGCCGCTCGCCGTTGCTCCTGAAGCTGGGCGGCGGCGGCGAGGCGTCCGATTTCGCCGCGCTGCGGGAAAAGAAGTTCTTCTACGGCCGTTTCGTGCAGCAGCTGCTGGTCAAGCGCGTCAACCGCTTCGTCGCCAACGGCAGCCAGATCGTCCAGGACCTGCACGACCTGGGCGTGCCGACGGAACGCGTCGCCGCCTTCTCCAACGGCGTGGTGCTGCCGCCGCGAGACGAGCTGGAAGCCTCCCTCGAGAAGCGCACCGGCGACCGCTTCATCTTCACCGGCCGGATCGTGGCCGACAAACGGATCCACGTGCTGCTGGACGCCGCCTTGAAGCTGGCCCAGGGCGACAAGCCGGCGCGCATGGTGTTCCTCGGCGACGGTCCCGACCGCGAACGCCTGATCAACCTGGCCGGCGCGGCGGACCCCGACCTGATCTCGTTCCCGGGCCACGCTTCCGACGTCTATCCGGAGCTGTCGAAGTCCGACTTCTTCGTCTCGGCCTCGATGCGAGAGGGTCAGTCGAACTCGCTGCTGGAAGCCATGTCCATGGGCGTGATCCCCATCGTCTACGCCGCGAGCGGCGTCGCCGACGTGGTCGACCACGGCAAGAACGGCTTCATCGTCGAGGCCTCCGAACCCGAAGCGTTCGCCGAGGCCATGCGGACGGCCATGGCGCTGTCGCCCGAGGCGCGGCGGAAGATGGCCGAGGCCGGCCGGGCCTTCGCCGAGCAGAACATCGGCATCGACGCGATCGCCGGCAAGACGCGCCAGACCTTGCTCGAGGTCATCGAGGAGATGAAGGCGGCATGACCTCCCCAGCTTCGCCTCAAGGCGCGTCGCCCTCCGTCTCCGTCATCATGACGTGCTACAACGAGGGCCCGTATATCGGCGCGGCCGTCCGCAGCGTGCTGGACCAGACCCGCGCCGAGCTGATCGACGCCGTCGTCATCGCCGACGACGGCTCCGCGCCCGACACCGTCGCGGTGCTGAAGACGATCGAAGGCTGGGACCCTCGGATCAAGGTGATCTACGGCCCCGGCGGCGCGGGCCTGCCCGCCCAGCGCAACCTGGCCCTGAAATCGGTGACGGCGCCGTTCTTCGCGATCCTGGACGGCGACGACCTCTGGACCCCGGACAAGCTGGAGCACCAGTTCCAGACGATCCTCGACGACGACGGCGTCGGCCTGGTCTACGGCGGCTACTTCACCTTCCCGGAAATGGACCTGACCAAGGCCCAGCGCGCCAGCGTGCTGGACCTGAGCCACGCGCGCGACCTGACCCGCGCCTATTTCCTCAGCGACCCGCCGATCATCCCGTCGACCACCCTGATCCGCCGCAGCGCCTTCGATGCGTGCGGCGGCTTCGATGCGGCGGTCAGGATCTTCGAGGACACCGACTTCTACATCCGCCTGTCGCGGCACTGCCGCTTCGCGCTGGTCGAGGCCCCGGTGCTGTACAAGCGCAATCGCGGCGCCAGCATCACCGGCGGGCGCAAGGACCTGATGGCCCACCACGCCCTGGTGGCCCTGAAGGCCGCCGCCGACGAGCCGCGCCTGATGCCGCTGGTCACCCGCCGCCTGGCCGAGCGGGCCCGCAAGCTGGGCAACCACCGCTTCCTGTTCGGCGACAGCCAGGGCGCCGCGCGGCTGCTGCGCTTCGCCGTCCAGCTGGATCCGTTCAACCTGCGGGCCTGGGCGTCGCTGATCGTCGCCAGCGCCTTCGCGCCGCTGGTCTATCGACTGCTGGCGTCGAAGCTCAAGGGCCGCCGCGAAGCGATGGGGGTCGTCACCCAATGACCGTCTCCACGCCCGAGGGTGTGATCGTCCTCACCTGCGAGTATCCGCCCTTTCCCGGTGGCATCGGCACCTATGCCGGGCGGCTGGTCGACGCCGTGCGCGAGGGGGGCTCAAAGGCCAAGGTCGTCGCCCCGTCCTATCCGGACCTGCCCGAGCCGGCCGCCGACCCGGACGCGCTCCGCGTCCTGGGCCACCACCGCATTTCGCCGGGCGCGGCCCTGAAGACGCTGGGGCTCCTGCGCCGCACGCCGAAGAGCTGGCCGTTCCTGGCGGCCGACATCCGCACGGTCCTGCTGGCCTACGCGCTTTCGCCGCTGCATCGCCGTCCCTATCGCGCGATGATCCACGGCAGCGAGGTCAGCAAGTTCAAGGCCGGCTCGCCGCTGTTCGGCCTGGTCAAGCGCGCCTACGGCGCCGCCGAGATGATCACCTCCAACTCCCAGGCCACGCTGGATCTGTTCTCGGCCAATTTCGGCGCGCCGCGCCGGGGCGTGGTGACCTATCTGGGCGTCGAGTCCGCGTGGTTCGAACCGGCGACGGGCGGCTTCGAGCACCCCGCCCTAGCCGCGCTGCCGTCGGACGCCTCGGTGATCTGCGCCGTCGGCCGCATCGAGGCCCGCAAGGGCCAGCTGGAGACAGTGCAGGCCATCGCGCACGCCCGTGACGCCCACGGCCTGGAAAACCCGGTCTTCGTGATCGCCGGCCGGCCCGAGGACGACGCCTATGCCGCGGCGGTGCTCGAGGAAGCCAAGCGCCTGAACCTGACGGTGATCGCGACCGGCCGGCTGTCGGACGACGACCTGAAGCGCCTCTATCAGCGCGCGGCGTGCCACACGCTCTGCGCGCGCGACCTGCCCGGCAAGATCGAGGGCTTCGGCCTGGTCCTGCTCGAAGCCGCGGCCCAGAACTGTCCCACGGTGGCCACCGCCCTGGGCGGCATTCCCGAGGTGATGGCCGACACCGGCGTCCTGGTGGCGCACGACGACCTGGACGCCATGTCCCGGGCGATCACCGCCTATGCCCGCGACCCCGCGCTCAGCGCGCGGGACGGCCAGGCGGCGCGGCTGCGGGCCGAGACCTTCAACTGGGCCAGCTGCGCGCGCGGCACGTTCCCCGAACTGGCCTGGCCCTGAACTCGCCTGACGGTGAGGCGGCGAACGCGCCGCCCCGTCGTCTAGGACGTGGATCCGGCGGCGGCCGGCTCGGCGGCGGGCCGCGAGGCCTTGGCGCGGCCCCGGATGGGATTGGCGCGGGCGTAGTCGTAGGCGCCCTGGATCGCCCGGTGCATGCTGGCCGGCGACCAGGCGTCGACGTCGATCGCCGCCGCGCCGGCCGCCAGGCGTCCGCGCGCCTCGTCGTCGGCCAGCAGGCGGGCCACGGCCGAGGCGGCCGCCGAGATGTCGGCGCTGGGCGTCACGACGGCGCTGACGCCGTCGGTGATCACGTCCTCCAGGCCCGGCAAGGCGCTGACCACGCTGGGCTTGCCGGCCGCCGCGTACTGCACCAGCACGCGCGGCAGGCCCTCGCGCAACGAGGCCAGGACGCAGACGTCGGCCAGGGCGATGATCGCTTCCGGATCGGTCCGATAGCCGGTGAACCGCACCTTGTCGGCCAGGCCCAGGGCGGCGACGGCGGCCTTGGCGGCCGGCATCTCGGCGCCCTCCCCGGCGAACACCACCCGCCAGTCCGGCAGGCCGGCGAACGCCTCGGGCAGGGCGTCGACGAACTCGACGTGCCGCTTGCGCGGTTCGAAGGCCGCCAGCATGACGACGGTGGGCGGCTTGTCCGCCCCGTCCGCCACGCCCAGCACCTCGCGCCAGTCGGCCGGCGGCTTGGGAGCCTTGAAACGCTCGACGTCCATGGCGCTGTAGGCCACGAAATGCCGGTTGGCCGCGCCGATGCCGTACTCCATCGAGGTGTCGCGGACCGACGGGCTGACATTGACGAAGGCGTCGGTGAACGTCGCGCACAGGCGCTCGGCGCCGACATAGATCGCCGTCTGCGCCAGGCCGACATTGACGAACGGCAGGATGTGGACGCCGTGGACGATCGTGGGCACCCCGGCCATGCGGGCGGCGATCCGGCCCAGGATGCCGGCCTTGCTCTGGTGGGTATGGACGACGTCGGGCTTGATCTCGCGGAACAGGGCCGCCATCCGCCGCACGGCGCGGATGTCGCTCATCGGCGAGATGGGGTGGACCAGTTCGGTCGCCTCGATGACCGTGGCGACCTCGGCCGCGCGCCGGGCCACCGCGGGATCGGATTCATCGCCGTGAACCAGCCAGACCTGATGGCCCGCGTCGCGCTGCGAGCGGCAGGAGTGAAGGGTGTTTTCCTCGGATCCCGCACGCAGGAGGCGGGTCAGGACGTGCACGATCTTCAGGCTGTCCGCGTTCAAACTCTCGGCGCTCATGGAAACGATCGGGGCTCCAACGATGAAGTGGTTTATTGTTGGTGCTTACAGCAACAACGTCGCGACACCATGGGCATTTGACCCATTCGCACCACAGATCGCGATTTTTTGCGGCGGGAATAAGAACTGTGCGTTTTCGGCCTTTTTGTAGGGCTGATTAGCAATTGAGAATTCTTTGTGACGTCTCCGTCACGTGATCGCGCGCGACAGATGGTTTGCTCAATCTAGTAGGATTGTGTTAGGCGCCGAGGGCGAAGAGGGTGAGTATGGTCTCGATCTTGTCTGGCTTGAACGACCTGCCATCCCGTCTGCGTCGCGTCACGAACGCCGGAACCTACGTTCCCCAGATCGACGGCCTCCGGTTCCTGGCGATCATCCCGGTCCTGTTCTGGCACTCGGGCCTTCGCGGCTTCCGGAACTACGACCAGGCGGGGACGCCGAGCGGGACCGAGACCCTCTTCATGCAGTGGCTGCCGCACGGCCACGTCGGCGTGGACCTGTTCTTCTTCATCAGCGGCTACATCATCGCCTTCCCGTTCCTGTCGGGACACCCGCCGCGGATCGGCAAGTTCTTCGGCCGCCGCCTGCTGCGGATCGAGCCGCCCTATTTCCTGGTGCTGATCGGCTGCTTCCTGCTGCTGTTCCTGTCCGGATACGCGCCCAGCCACGCGCCCTCCTTCCACCGGACCGACGCGCCGCTGTGGCAGAGCCTGGCGGCCAGCCTGGTCTATGCGCACGGCATGATCTTCAACGCCCCGCCGCGCCTCAACCCGCCCGCCTGGTCGCTGGAGGTGGAGGTGCAGTTCTACCTGATCAGCCCGATCATCCTGGGCCTGCTGCTGAAGCTGAAGCATCAAGTCCGGCGGGTCGCGATCCTGCTGGCCACCATCGTCGCCTGGCTGGCCTCGTCGGCGATCCTGGGGGCCGACCAGGAGTCCGTGCACCGCTGGACGCTGCTGGGACATGCCTGGCCGTTCCTGCTGGGCATGCTGATCTGCGATTTCGCGACCGAGGCCTCGCCGTTCGCCAAGCCGACCAAGTCGGTCTTCGACGTCGCCCTCCTCCTCGGCCTGGTCTGCATGGCCGCCAGCGGCCACTACGAGGAGCGCGTGCACGGCTTCCTCGAGCACGCCCTCCGGGACGGCGCGCGGGCGCTGTGCATCCTGGCGATCTACTACGGCGCGGCGCGCGGGACGATCGGACGACGCGTGACCGGCGCGCCCTGGCTCGCCTTGATCGGCGGCGCCTGCTATTCGATCTACCTGACGCACGTGCCGCTGATGCAGATGATGTCGGAGGTCGTCTTCAAGCTGGTTCAGCCGACCTCGTTGCTGCAGGCCTGGGCGATCGCCTTCGGCGTGCTGATCCCCGCGGCGATCGCGGCCGGCCTTGTCTTCTACGCGCTCATCGAGCGTCCGTGCACCTTCCCGGACTGGCCGCAAAGGCTCGCCCGGATGTTGCGCCGGCCGCGGAACGACGCGCCAAGCCTCGCCTCGGAGCTGGACGGGCCGTCGGCCGCCCATCTCGCGCCACAGAGAAAATCAGAGACGTGACCACGCTTTCCTACGGAACCGCCCCGCGCACGGCCCCGAACACAGCCTCGGCCTCGACCGCGACGTCGCGACGCGAAGCCCGGATGGACTTCCTGTTCGCCGTGACGCCGATCATGCTGTTCATCGGCGGGTTCGCCGGCGAAGGCCGCAAGGCCCTGCCCTATTTCGTCGTGGCGCTGCTGGTCGCGGTCACCCAATGGCGGCTGATCCTCTCGCCCCGGGGCATGCAGATCGCGGGCTCGCCGGCGCTGCTGCTGTTCATGTGCGCCCACCTCGGACTGGCGTTCTACACCAGCGTCGGCCAGGGCATCTATCGCGTCGCCCAGATGGCGTCCGCCTACGTCTTCATCGTGCCGTTCGTCGTCTGCTACTCGCAGCGGTCGATGAAGCGGTTCTTCAAGTACTCGTCGATCCTGCTGGCCGTGCTGATGATCGGCACCATCGGCTGGCACGTCACCCACCGGCACCTGGTGACCTGGAAGTATCTCTGGGACACCAAGACGGCCTACAGCCTCCTGCCGTTCCTGGCCCTGGCGTTCGTGACGTCCAAGACCCACGCCGCGCGGCTGTACGGCCCGGCGCTGATGGGCGTCGTCGCGGTGATCATCCTGCTGTCGGGGGAGCGCAAGGCCTACATCCTGCTGGGCGTCGCCCTGCTGTTGATGGCCAACCTGCGCAACCCCCTGACCTATCTGGCGCCGATGGCGATCCTGATCATCGGCCCGCTCGCCGCCGCGATCGACACGTCCGGCTACGTGACGCGGCAGATCGGCACGCTCACCGGCTTCGCGCACGGCGACGTCGTCCAGACCCTCAGCAATCAGCAGCGCGAGTGGCAGCTCAACTACATCATGGAGCTGTCCCGCCAGCACCCGGTCATCGGCCTGGGCACGGGGTCCTACGTCACGACCATGGTCGGGACCTACGCCAGTTCGGAGTCGCCGATCATCCGTCCGGGGATCGGCGTCCACGGCGAATTCCTGCGCGTCCTCGTCGAGAACGGCGCGCTGGGCATGGTCGCGTGGATCATCCTGGTGGTCAGCAGCGCCGCGGCGGCGATGCTGTACGCACGCGAGCGTCCGCGAGGCCTTCAGGAGCGGAAGCTGGCGACGTTCCTGTTCATCAGCGTCGGGATGTACATGATGTTCGAGGCCTTCGACACGACGATGGCCGTGGTCTACTGCCTGCTGCCGCACATCTGGCGCCTGCGGCTGGTGACGCCCCAGGCGACGCCCGTAATGGCGTCCCCGATGACGCCTGGGGCGAGACCCGCCGCCTAGAGCCGAAAGCCCTAGCGGCCGTAGAATTCCGCGTACCACTTGGCGAACCGGTCCAGGCCCTGGGCGAGCTTCACCTTGGGCTTGTAGCCCGTCAGCGCGTGGAGCTTGTCGATGTCGGCGAAGGTCGCCGTCACGTCGCCGGGCTGCATGGGGCGCATGACCTTGACGGCTTCCTGGCCGATGGCGGTCTCGAGCGTCGTGATCATCTCCATCAGGCCGACGGGATCGTTGTCGCCGATGTTGTAGATCTCGTGGCCGCCCTGGGCCGGGGGATTGTCCAGCACGCCGACGATCCCATCGACGATGTCGTCGATATAGGTGAAGTCGCGGGCCATCCTGCCTTCGCCGTAGACCTCGATGGACTGGCCGCCGAGGATCTTCTGGGTGAAGCCGTAATAGGCCATGTCCGGCCGGCCCCAGGGGCCGTAGACGGTGAAGAACCGCAGGCCCGACATGGGGAAGCCGTAGAGCTTGGCGTAGCTGATGCTCATCAGCTCGTTGGCGCGCTTGGTGGCCGCGTAGAGCGACACCGGCGCATCGACGGGATCGGTTTCCTTGAAGCCCGCGCCCTCCAGGGGACGGTCGCCGTACACGCTGCTCGACGACGCGTAGACCAGGTGGGTCACGCCGTTGTGGCGCGCGGCTTCCAGCACCGACAGATGGCCGGCGAGGTTGGAGCGCTGGTAGGCGAAGGGGTTCTCGATCGAGTAGCGCACGCCGGCCTGGGCGGCCAGGTGGACGATCCGCTTGGCGCCGCTGTCGCGGACCAGGGCCATCATCGCCGCGTCGTCGGCGATATCCATCCGGACCATGGTGAAGCCCGGCCGGCCGTCCAGGCGGGCGGCGCGGGCGGCCTTCAGGGCCGGGTCGTAATAGTCGTTGAACACGTCGACGCCGATCACCGTCTCGCCGCGGTCGAGCAGGCGCTCGGCCACGTGCATGCCGATGAAACCGGCGGCGCCGGTGACGATGACCGGCCCGTCGCTCATGCGCCGCGCCCGATCGAGGCGTAGGTGAAGCCGGCGCGGACCATTTCGGCGGGCTTGTAGACGTTGCGCAGGTCGACCACGACCGGAGCCTTGAGCAGGGTCTTGAGGCGCGTCAGGTCCAGAGCGCGGAACTGGTCCCACTCGGTGATGATCAGCAGCACGTCGGCGTCCTGGGCCGCTTCGTAGGGGCCGGCGACGAAGGTCACGCCCGGCATCATGTGGGCGGCTTCCTTGGCGCCCTCCGGATCGAAGGCCTGGACCTTGGCGCCCTTGGCCAGCAGGGCCGGCAGGATGTCGAGGCTGGGGGCGTCGCGCATGTCGTCGGTGTTGGGCTTGAAGGTCACGCCCAGCACGCCGACGGTCTTGCCTGACAGGTCGTCCGTACCCAGCACGGCGGCGACCTTCTCGGCCATGGCCTTCTTGCGCGAATCGTTCACCGCGACGGTGGTCTCGATCAGCTTGACGGGCGCGCCGTACTGCTGGGCGGTGCGCACCAGGGCGATCGTGTCCTTGGGGAAGCACGAGCCGCCATAGCCGGGGCCGGCGTTCAGGAACTTGCCGCCGATGCGCTTGTCCAGGCCGATGCCACGGGCCACCTGCTGCACGTCGGCCCCGACCTTTTCGCACAGGTCGGCCATCTCGTTGATGAAGGTGATCTTCATGGCGAGGAAGGCGTTGGCGGCGTACTTGATCAGTTCGCTGGTGCGACGGCCGGTGAAGACGATCGGCGTCTCGTTCAGCGACAGCGGGCGATAGAGCTCGCGCATCACCGCCTGGGCGCGTTCGTCCTCGGTGCCGACCACCACGCGGTCGGGACGCTTGAAGTCCTCGATCGCCGCGCCTTCGCGCAGGAATTCGGGATTGGAGACCACGGCGAACTGGGCGTCGGGACGGGCCTTCTTGATGATCGCCTCGACCTCGTCGCCGGTGCCGACCGGCACGGTCGACTTGGTCACGATCACGGTGAAGTCCTCGATCAGGCCGGCGATCTCTTCAGCCGCCGCATAGACGTAGCTGAGATCGGCGTGGCCGTCGCCGCGCCGGGTCGGGGTGCCCACGGCGATGAACACCGCGTCGGCTTCCTTGATCGCCTTGGCGCCTTCCAGGGTGAAGAACAGGCGGCCTTCGCGCACGTTGCGCGCCACCAGATCGTCCAGGCCCGGTTCGAAGATCGGGATCTCGCCCTTCTCCAGGCGCTCGATCTTGCTCGGATCCTTGTCGATGCAGGTCACCACGTGACCGAAGTCCGCAAAGCAAGCGCCAGAAACCAGGCCAACATAGCCCGTGCCGATCATCGCTACGCGCATACTATCCCCATCTTATTAAGGACCCCGCCCAATGCGGCGAGACAAAGTTAGCTGTCGGCTATCATTGTCCAACAGTCAGGCGCAATCGTGTTCGCGTGATATTTGACGCATTCGCCCATTTCGATGTGAGAAATGCAGTCACTCGACATGTCCGGCTTCCCGCGCGCAGCGCAAATATACAGCATCGGCCGGCAAGCGGGGCCACGCATGAAATGTCAGTTCTTGTTGCTCCGCCCGCAGAGGTTTCGAAACCGCCGGCGGAGCACCTGAGGCTTCACGCCTGCCTCCGCGCCCCAGAACCGTGAACCCGTGGCGGCGAGCAGCTCGTGAAGCAGGCCCGCCAGACCAGAGGACGACGGGCGCCGCCTGCGACACCATGACCTGAAAGATGAACGGCAGCTAAATTGCCGGTTAAGGGTATGTCCGCAATTTGGAGTCTAGTCTGGTTTCATCAGAACCAAGGTTAGTCTCATGGCTTGCTTCACTCTCCGCCCTTCGGACCGCTCGGAATTCGACTCGTTGCTCGGCGAACTGGCCGCCCAGTTCCCCGGCGCGCACGTCGAGGCCGCGCACAACGACAACTGGGCGTCCTACCGTGTCGACATCTCGTGCGACGCCCCGTGGGAAGGCGACCTGACCGCCTGGCTGCAGAGCAAGCACGCCGACTGCCCGCGCACCTGATCCCCTTCTTGATTTAGGGATTATTGGCTCGCCCACAGGATACGGGCGATCCACACCACCTCGGCCAGATCCAGCGTCCGGTCCTGGCCGTCGCCCTTGAGGCAAGCCAGTTCGACGCTGCGGGCCGTGACCCGCGCCAGCTCCTTGACCAGCAGTTCGCCGCCCGTGGTCCGCACCACCACCCGGTCGCCCCGGCGCGGCTCGACCGACGGCGAGACCAGAAGGCGGTCGCCGTCGCGGAAGATCGGCGCCAGGTCGTCGCCGGTGATCTCCAGGGCGTAGACGCCCTCCTCGCCCAATCCCGGAAAATCGATCTCGTCCCAGCTCGACCCGACCGGCGCGCCGGTTTCGTCAAACGCGCCCTCGGCCCCGGCCTGGGCGAAGCCGATCAGCGGCACGGCGCGCGGATTGGGCCTGGGCGCCCGTTCGGTCAGGGCCGCGAATTCCGAGAAGCCGACCCCCGTCGCCTCCAGCACCTTGGCCAGGCTTTCGGTCGACGGCCAGCGCGGACGGGAATCGCCCTCGCCGCGCTTTGAACGGTTGAAGGCGGTGGGATCCAGGCCCGCCATCTTCGCCATCGCCGAGGGGCTCATGTCGAACCGCCTGGCCAGGGCGTCGATCGCGGTCCAGATTTCGGTGTGCGACAGAGGCGTCATGGCTGCATCCTGGCCGTGAGCCTGGAAAATATGCCTCTACCCTAGGAAAGTAAACCTATCCGCCCGCAGTCAAGTTGACGCTTACGTAAGCGTTGACGTCAGAATGTCGCGGGCATAGGGTAATCGGCGATAACCAACCGGCCCGTCCGCAGAAGTCGGGCCTGCCCAGGGAGGGTTCGAATGTTGGCCGACCTGCGACGTCCAGAGCGCACCTTTACAATCCGTCAGCTGTGCAACGAGTTCAAAGCCACGCCGCGCGCGCTGCGCTTCTACGAGGACAAGGGCCTGCTGACCCCGGCCCGCGAGGGCCTCAACCGCGTCTATTCCCACAAGGACCGCGTCCGCCTGCAGCTGATCCTGCGCGGCAAGCGCGTGGGCCTGTCGCTGTCGGAAATCCGCGAACTGCTCGACCTCTATGACGAGAACGACGACGGCGCGGCCCAGATGGCCCGATCGCTGAAGAAGTTCCGCGAGCGCGCCACCGCGCTGGAGCAACAGCGCGAGGACATCGACGGCGCCCTGATCGAACTGCGCGAAGCCTGTTCCCGCCTCGAGCGGCGCCTGGCCGAGATCCGCCCCGACCTGCTGCCCCGCGCCGCCGACTACGACCAGGTGCTGCGCGCCAGGCTCGACGGTCACGGCGACGCAGCATTGGGCAAGTAGACCCGATTCCGCGTTCTTCCTCCAAGACCGAGGACGCACGCGGAACCCTCTTCCTTTTCCACGATCCTCCCCGATCCGACTGACCAGGACCGCTTCATGACCTACCAGCCGCCCGTTCGCGAACACGCCTTCATCCTGCGCGACGTGCTCAACATCGACCAGCACGGCGACCTGCCGGGCTTCGCCGACGCGTCGTTCGAGACCGTCGAGCAGATCCTCGAGGCCGCCGCCCAGTTCACCGGCGAGGTGCTGGCCCCGCTCAACCCCGTCGGCGACAAGCAGGGCTGCGTCTGGAGCAAGGACTTCACGGTCAAGACGCCGGACGGCTTCAAGGAAGCCTACAAGCAGCTGTGCGAAGGCGGCTGGACGGGCCTGGGTTCGGATCCGACCTACGGCGGCCAGGGCCTGCCCCACGTCGTCAACCTAGCCTTCAGCGAGATGTCGAGCTCGGCCAACATGGCCTTCTCGATGTATCCGGGCCTGGCCCACGGCGCCTATTCGGCCATCCACACCGGCGGCAGCGACGACCAGAAGAACACCTATCTGCCCAAGATGGTGTCCGGCGAATGGACCGGCACCATGAACCTGACCGAGCCGCAGTGCGGCACGGACCTGGGCCTGCTGCGCACCAAGGCCGTTCCGGAAGCCGACGGCGCCTATCGCATCAGCGGCCAGAAGATCTGGATCAGCGCCGGCGAGCACGACATGGCCGACAACATCGTCCACCTGGTGCTGGCCCGCATCGAGGGCGCCCCGGCCGGCGTGAAGGGCATCAGCCTGTTCATCGTGCCGAAGTTCCTGCCCAAGGCCGACGGCTCGGTCGGCGAGCGCAACGAGGGCGTCAAGTGCGTCGGCCTCGAAGAGAAGATGGGCATCCACGGCAACGCCACCTGCGTGATGCAGTACGAGGACGCCAAGGGCTGGCTGATCGGTGAAGAGAACAGCGGCCTGAAGCTGATGTTCGTGATGATGAACGAGGCCCGCCTGGGCGTCGGCCTGCAGGGCGTCGCCCAGGCCGAGGCCGCCTACCAGGCCGCCGTCGCCTTCGCCAAGGACCGCCTGCAAGGCCGCTCGCTGACCGGCCCGAAGAACGCCGAAGGCCCCGCCGACCCGATCATCGTCCACCCGGACGTGCGTCGCATGCTGCTGGAGAGCAAGGCCCTGATCGAAGGCGGCCGCGCCTTCCTGTTCTGGACCGCCCTGCACGGCGACCTGGCCCACCATCACCCGGACGAGGCCGTGCGCGCCAAGGCCGAGGACTATATGGGCCTGATGACGCCGGTGCTGAAAGGCTACCTGACCGACAAGGGCTTCAAGATCTGCTCGGACGCCATGCAGGTGCACGGCGGCAGCGGCTTCACCGAGCACTTCCCGGCCAGCCAGTACCTGCGCGACGTCCGCATCGCCCTGATCTACGAAGGCACCAACGGCATCCAGGCCCTGGACCTGGTCGGCCGCAAGCTGGCCGCCAAGGGCGGTCGCGGCGTGATGACCTTCTTCCAGGAAGTCGACCAGTTCATCGGCGAGAACGACGGCGACGCCGAGCTGAAGCCGTTCATCGAGGCCCTGGCCGGCGTGAAGGCCCAGCTGCAGGACGGCACCATGTGGCTGATGCAGAACGGCCTGCAGAACCCCGACAACGCCGGCGCGGCCTCGACCGACTACATGCATCTCTTCGGCCTGACCGGCCTGGCTTACATGTGGGCTCTAATGGTCAAGGCGGCCAACGCCAAGATCGCCGCCGGCTCGACCGACCCGTTCTTCACCACCAAGATCGTCACGGCGAAATATTTCATCGAGCGCGTCCTGCCTGACGCCGGGGCGCATCTGGCCAAGCTGAAGACCGGCTCGGCCACCCTGATGGCCCTGCCCGCGGAGGCCTTCTGATCATGGGCGTGCTCAACCTCGAAAAGCCGGCCTTCATGGCCGAAGAGGACATCGCGATCTTCGAGGACGCGGTCGGCAAGTTCTTCGACGAGCACGCCCCCGAATCCGTGGTGGCGACGTGGCGCAAGAACCACGTCGTCGACCGCGAGATGTGGAACACCGCCGGGCGGGCGGGCCTGCTGGGCCTGACCGTTCCGGAGGAATACGGCGGGGCCGGCGGCGACTATCGCCACGAGGCCGTGCTGATGGAGCAGTTGGGCCTGAAGGGCGTCGACGGCTTCGGCATCAGCCTGCACAACGCCATCGTCGCCCCGTACATCGTCCACTACGGCACCGAGGAGCAGAAGCAGCGCTGGCTGCCGCGCCTGTGCACCGGCGAGCTGGTCGGCGCCATCGCCATGACCGAACCGGGCGCGGGCTCGGACCTGCAAGGCATCAAATCCACCGCCAAGGTCGTCGGCAACCAGTACGTCGTGAACGGGTCAAAGACCTTCATCACCAACGGCCAGACCGCCAACCTGATCATCGTGGTGGTCAAGACCGACCCGACGGCCGGCGCGCGCGGCACCAGCCTGATCGTGGTCGAGACCGACGGCGCGGAAGGTTTCGAGCGCGGCCGCAACCTCGACAAGCTGGGCCACGAGGCCCAGGACACGTCGGAGCTGTTCTTCAACGACGTGAAGGTCCCGACCGAGAACCTGCTGGGCTCGGACGAGGGCCAGGGCTTCTTCCAGCTGATGGGACAACTGCCCCAGGAGCGGCTGAACATCGCCGTCCAGGGCATGGCCACCATCGAACGGGCCCTGGAGCTGACCATCGACTACGTCAAGCAGCGCAAGGCGTTCGGCAAGGCGATCATCGACTTCCAGAACACCCAGTTCGTGCTGGCCGAATGCAAGACCGAGGCGACCGTCGCCAAGGTGTTCGTCAACCACTGCATCGAGCAGCACCTGGCCGGCAAGCTGGACGCGGCCACCGCCTCGATGGCCAAGTACTGGATCAGCGACCTGGAGAACAAGATCGTCGACCGCTGCCTGCAGCTGTTCGGCGGCTATGGCTTCATGAACGAATATCCGATCGCCCGGATGTATCGCGACAGCCGCGTGCAGCGCATCTATGGCGGCACCAACGAGATCATGAAGCTGCTGATCGCGAGGACGCTCTAGCATGCTGGTCGAAGCCGCCGTCGTCCTGTGCCTGACCAACGCGACCAACGTGGCCGTGTCCGGACTGGTGCGCGACGGCCGCTTCAAGACCACCTCGGCCAAGCTCGAGGGCAACAGCCTGACCTATCGCGAGCCCCTGGCCGAGACGCCGTTCCCGGCGGTGGAGGCCGGCCAGACCGGCTGCGCCAACGTCGACGGCGTAACCCTGGCCAAGCCGCAGCTGGTGGTTCGGCCGGGCCAGTCCCCCGCCGTGGTCGCCGCCGCCGGCGGCGAGCATCGCAGCGACACGCTTTGCCGTCCGACCAAGCCGCTCAAGGCCGGCGAACGCCTGACCTTCGTCTATCGCAAGAGCCTGTTTGGCCAGCTTACGTGCAAGGAGACCCGCTGATGCCGATCGCCGCCGCTCCGCCGCCCGCCCAGGTCGCTTCCGACAGCCGCTCGGCCGTCGTCTGCGTGCGCGCGGCCGGTCCGCGTCCGCTGTTCTTCACCGGCAAGCTGGTGGGCAAGAAGCCCGGCTCCAAGCCGCCGGGCGATTTCGAGCTGCCGCTGAAGGTCGGCGTCGACCAGTGCAACAACCTGCTGCGCTCGAAGGTGGCCGACTGGACCCTGTCGGTGACGACGCCGGGCTTCACCGCCTGCAAGCTGGCGGCGCCGGAGTTCGGCTATCGCGTCACCTACAGCGCCAAGGCCGGCGCCCGGGGCCTGGCCTGCGCGCCGATCGCCAAGTCGCCGATCGGAACTTGGAAATAATGAGCCTGGCCCTACGCCTTGTTGACGCTGTTGGCCTTGATCTGGGCCGCGCCGCGCGCGTCCAGGTCCTTGCGCGTGGCCTCCAGGCTGAGCGGGCCCAGCAGCGTGGCGTTGACCGCGTCCATGCCGGGCGCCGCGACGCCGGGCTTGCGGGCGATCAGGTAGCGCAGGCTGAGCCGCTCGTTATCGGCGGCGTCGGGCTGGGTGCCGTGCAGGGTGCAGGCGTGCCACATGGCCGCGTAGCCGGTCTTGCCGGTCAGCAGGTGCTGGCGGGTCTGGACCTCGTGGCCGCGCCCGTCGCGATAGAGCCAGCCGGTCTCCCCTTCGCTTGTGGGGTTCTTGGTCAGATCGTGCGGGAACAGCGTCCCGCCCAGCTTGTGGCTGTCCTCCAGCAGGAACAGCGGGGCGTCGTGCGTCCCCACGTCGTGCAGGTAGATGTACAGGGTGATGAAGTCGGCTTCCCGGTCCTTGTAGTCGATCAGGTCCTGGTGGAAGTCGATGCCGTAGAAATAGGTGATGTCCCGGAACGGGGCCTTCACATAGGCCCCCAGGTTGTTGACCGGGTTGCCGGCGATGCGGGCCTTCAGCCAGTCGGGCACGACGCTGGCCGGCACGCCGCAGATCAGCTTCTTGAGCAGGATCTCGTAGCCGTCGCCCAGCAGGGCGCTCAGGGCCGAGACGATGGCCGGGTCCTTCTCGACGAAGGCCAGCTCGTCCTCGAAACGCTCCAGCAGGTTCCTGCCGGGCGCGGGGTTCACCCCTATATATTGCGGGTCGGCGTCGAACTCGGCTTCCGACAGAAAGAGGTCCGCATCGAACGTCCGCAGCGCGCGGATCTTGGCCAGCAGGGCGCTCGCCGCCGCCGGGTCCACGCCGCCGCCGAACACATGATAGCCGCGCGCGATGAAGTCGCTCACCACCGGGTGGGCCGCGTCCGTCGAGCGCTCGGCTGCCGTCATCGTCCTGATCTCCAAATCACCGGAATCAGACGCCTTTTTGGTTAACGAACCATCCAAGCCTACGCAGGAAGGAGCCATACAATGGCCGACGCTTACATCTTTGACGCCGTGCGCACGCCGCGCGGCAAGGGCAAGAAGGACGGATCTCTGCACGAGATCACGGCCCTGTCCCTGGCCACCCAGGTCCTGGAAAGCCTGCGCGACCGCAACAACCTCGACACCTCGTACGTCGACGACGTCGTCCTGGGCTGCGTCGCCCCAGTGGGTGAACAGGGCAGCGACATCGCCCGCACCGCCGTCCTGACCGCCGACTACGCCGAAAGCGTCGCCGGCGTGCAGATCAACCGCTTCTGCGCCTCGGGCCTGGAAGCCGTGAACATGGCCGCGGCCAAGGTCGCCTCGGGCGAAGCCAACCTCGCCATCGGCGGCGGCGTCGAGAGCATGAGCCGCGTGCCCATGGGCAGCGACGGCGGCGCCTGGCCCACCGACCCGTCCTCGGCCTTCAAGACCTATTTCGCCCCGCAGGGCGTGTCGGCCGACCTGATCGCCTCGCTGTACGGCTTCAGCCGCGACGACGTCGACGCCTACGCCGTCGAGAGCCAGCGCCGCGCCGCCGCCTCGTGGGCCGACGGCCGCTTCAAGAAGTCGGTGATCGGCGTGAAGGACCAGCTGGGCCTGACGATCCTGGACCACGACGAGACCGTGCGCGGCTCGACCACCATGCAGACCCTGGCCTCGCTGAACCCCTCGTTCCAGGGCATGGGCGACATGGCCTTCGACGCCGTGGTCACCCAGCGCTATCCGCAGGTGGAGAAGGTCAATCACGTCCACCATGCCGGCAACAGCTCGGGCATCGTCGACGGCGCCGCCGGCGTGCTGATCGGCACCAAGGAAATGGGCGAGGCCCTGGGCCTTAAGGCAAGAGCCCGCATCAAGGGCGCCGCCTCGATCGGTTCGGAGCCCTCGATCATGCTGACCGGGCCGTCGCTGGTCACCGAGAAGCTGCTCAAGAAGCTGAAGATGGAGGTCAAGGACATCGACCTCTACGAGCTGAACGAAGCCTTCGCCGCCGTCGTCCTGCGCATGATGCAGGCGCTGAACATCCCGCACGACAAGATGAACGTGAACGGCGGCGCCATCGCCATGGGCCACCCGCTGGGCGCCACCGGCGCGATGATCCTGGGCACCATGGTCGACGAGCTGGAGCGCTCGGACAAGGAAACCGCCCTGATCACCCTGTGCGTCGGCGCCGGCATGGGCACCGCCACCGTCATCGAACGCGTCTAAGAGCCGAGGACCAACGACAATGGAAAACTTCAAGATCGAGGTCGACGGCGACGGCATCGCCCTGGTCACCTTCGACGTGCCCGGCCGTACGATGAACACCCTGACCGCCTCGGTGATCCGCGAGATCGGCGAGCTAGTCGAGCGCATCAAGACCGACGACGCCATCAAGGGCGCCGTGCTGACCTCGGGCAAGACCACCGGCTTCTGCGCCGGCGCCGACCTGGGCGAACTGGGCGGGGCCGAAGGCGGGATTGGCGGCGGCGACCTGAAGGCGGCGTTCGACGCCGGCTTCGCGCTGAACAAGGCCTTCCGGGCTCTCGAAACCGGCGGCAAGCCGATCGCCGCGGCGATCAACGGCTTGGCCATGGGCGGTGGTCTGGAAATGACCCTGGCCTGTCACTACCGCGTCGTGGGCGACAACCCGAAGATCCAGCTGTCCCTGCCGGAGGCCAAGGTCGGCCTGCTGCCGGGCGGCGGCGGCACCCAGCGCCTGACCCGCCTGATGGGCGTGATGGCCGCGGCCCCCTTCCTGCTGGAAGGCAAGTCTATGAAGCCGGCCGAGGCCCTGGGCTTCAAGGTCGTGCACGAGGTCGTTCCGGCCGGAACCGAGGTCGAGGCCGCCAAGACCTGGGTCAAGACCAAGGGCGACCCGGTCGCCCCGTGGGACAAGAAGGACTTCAAAATCCCCGGCGGCGGCCCCTACACGGCCAGCGGCAGCCAGGTGTTCATCATGGGCAACGCCATGCTGCGCAAGCAGACCTATGGCAACTATCCCGCCCAGCTGAACATCATGAAGGCGGTCTATGAGGGCCTGCAGGTGCCGTTCGACGCGGCCATCCGCATCGAGACCCGCTACTTCCTCAAGACCCTGATGTCGCCCCAGGCCAAGGGCATGATCCGCACCCTGTTCCTGTCTCTCCAGGAGCTGGGCAAGGGCTCGGGCCGGCCGGCCGGCGTGCCGCACTACGACGTCAAGAAGGTCGCCGTCCTGGGCGCCGGCATGATGGGCGCGGGCATCGCCTACGTCCAAGCCATGGCCGGCATCGAGACCGTGCTGATCGACCAAAGCCAAGAAGCCGCCGACAAGGGCAAGGGCTACGCCGAGGGCCTGGTCAAGAAGGCCGTCTCGCGCGGCAAGATGACCCCTGAAAAGGGCGAAGCCATCCTGGCGCTCATCCACCCGACCGCCGACTACGCCAACGTCAAGGGCAGCGACCTGGTCGTCGAGGCCGTGTTCGAGAACCGCGACGTGAAGGCCGGCGTCACCAAGCTGGCGGAAGCCCAGTTGGCCGACACCGCGATCTTCGGCTCCAACACCTCGACCCTGCCGATCACCGGCCTGGCCAAGGCGTCGGTGCGTCCGGCCTCGTTCATCGGCATCCACTTCTTCTCGCCGGTCGACAAGATGGGCCTGGTCGAGATCATCATGGGCGAGGAGACCTCGCAGGAGGCCCTGGCCAAGTCGATCGACTACGTCCTGAAGATCAAGAAGACCCCGATCGTCGTCAACGACAGCCGCGGCTTCTACACCAGCCGCTGCTTCGGCACCTTCGTGCAGGAAGGCATGGAGCTGCTGGCCGATGGCTACGCCCCGGCCATCATCGACAATGTCGGCCGGGCCACCGGCATGCCGCGCGGTCCGCTGGAGATGCACGACGACGTCGCGCTGGACCTCTCCTACAAGATCGCCCAGCAGACCAAGAAGGACCTCGGCGACAAGTACGAGGAGCGCCCCTTCACCACGATCATCGAGAAGATGGTCGAGGGCGAGGGCCGCTACGGCCGCAAGAACGGCAAGGGCTTCTACGACTATCCGGAGAACGGCCCCAAGGTGCTGTGGAAGGGCCTGGCCGACCTGGCGCCGGTCAAGATCGCCGAGGTCGACAAGGCCGGCATCGAGGAGATCCGCACCCGGCTCCTCTACCGCCAGGCCGTGGAAGCCGCCCGCTGCTTCGAGGAAGGCGTGATCACCGACCCGCGTGAAGCCGACGTCGGCGCCATCCTGGGCTGGGGCTTCGCGCCCTGGACCGGCGGCCCGGTCAGCCTGATCGACGGCGTGGGCGTGGCCAAGTTCGTCGAGGCCTGCGACGCCCTGGCCCAGAAGTACGGCGCGCGCTTCGCCCCGCCGCAGCTGCTGCGCGACATGGCCGCCAAGGGCGAGACCTTCTACAGCCGCTTCGGCGTCAAGGAGAAGGCCGCCGCCTAAAGGCGACGTTCCGACCACAACGGAAGGGCCCGGCGGCGACACCGGGCCCTTCTCGTTTTCGGCCTCATTCGTTTCAGGCCCGACTTGTCGCGGCCATGCTCCCGCCGCACCCCGTCGCTAGAGCTTGGTTCGGTGAGATCGAGCCTATCTTTGACCCATCCCGCCAATGACGGCGCCCTAGTGGTCCGCCAGGAAGGTCGTCATGCGCCAGGCCCAGGATCGCGCTCCGTGAAATCGGCCCGGCGGCGCTGGCTGGTGGTCGGCGGCCTGTCGCTGGCGTTCCACGCCCTGCTGGGCTGGGCCCTGCTGATCGGCGTGCCCGCCCCGCCGACCCTGGTCGAGCCCCGCAGCGTCGAGGTCAGCCTGCTGGCCCCCGCGACGCCCGACCGCCCAGCGCCGCGGGAAACGGCGTCCGCCACGCCGGCCTTCCATCGTCCGACCGCCGTCCCACCGCCCAGCGTCCCGACCCTTGCCGTTCCGGGGCCGGCGCCGGCGCAGCGCGGCGAGATCGTCGCCCCGCCCGGCTTCACCGCGCGGGGGACCCTGACCGGCGGCGGCGAGGCCCTGCGCGAAGCCGCCCGCAAGAGCGGCTGCACGCAGGCCGACATCGTCAAGTTGACCAAGGCCGAGCGCGAGGCCTGCGCCGAAGCCCTGGGCGCCAAGAACAAGAACGGCCCGGCCCTGTACGCGGCGATCGACCCCGACAAGAAGGCGGCTTTCGACGGCGACTGCAAGAAGGACGACGACTGGTGCCTCTACCGCACCGGCAAGGGCCCCTATCCCGGCCTGTTCGCCATCGGCAAGAAGAAGAAGATCAAGGGCTGGGACTAGGGCTCCGAGAAGAACGCGATGAGAACCGGCGCGATGGCGTCCGGGCGCGCGTTGTGACCCTGGCCGTCCAGCGTGAGGCGCCGTGCGTTCGGGACGGCCTGGGCGATCGTGTCGGCCGAGGCGCGCATGAACGGCATCGTCTCACGGCTCGCGCCGCCGTCCATCACCAGGACCTTGGCGCGGACCTTGGCGGCCCGCTCGACGGGAACCGAGCGATCATCGCCGATCGCGGCCACGTCATACGGCAGCGTCGGCGCCATCGCCTCCATGCCCGCCCAGGCCGGCGTCGTCTTCATCTCGGCGACCGCGGCGTCGGGGATCCCGACGAACTTCATGTGATGCAGCACCGCCTCGCCACGACGCCCCGCGTCGAGCAGGCCGGCCTGCTCGGCCCTGTAGGTTCTCCACTTGTCCGCGGCGCCCGCCGACTGGTCATAGGGCGCTTCGTAGAGGGCCAGCTTGTCGACCTTCGGACCCAGCGCGCTGGCCGCTTCCAGCGCGAGCGCGGCGCCGGAAGAGAAGCCGGCCAGATAGACGGTTCCGCCGGCCGCCTCGATCAGCGCCGCGATATCCTCGATCTCGCGCTCGACGGCGAAGGGTGGGGTGTCGCCGCTGTCGCCTCGCCCCCGGCGGTCATAGCTGTAGACCGTGAAGCGCCCCGCCAGCAGCTTGGCGATGTCCGAACCCGCCTCTCGCCCGGCCAAGGCGCCGTTCACCAGGATGACGGGCGGGCCGCTCCCCTGCTTGTCGTAGGCGATCTTCGTGCCGTCTCTCGAAGTGACAGTGTGCATCCTGGCTGCCTCGGCGGAATAGGTCTGTGAAGGATCCTGCTTTCGGTCGTTTTCAGCGCCGCATCCGGCCAGAGCCCCGGCCAAGATGAGACAGCCGACCATCAGCGATCTTGTCGCCGGGCTGGATGATGTGCGTGGGTTCGGCGTCATGAAGGGATCGCTTCCATCTTCGCCCCCTTGCCCCTTTAGGCCGCGGCCGCATCGATCGCTTGGGGGAAATTGCGCTTTCATTCGATGCGGCGGACGTTGAGCTGGCCGGGCTCGACGGCAACGAAAAAGGGCCCCGTCTCGCGACGGGGCCCTTCTCGTTCGACAGGCTTGGGTCTTACCAGGCCTTGCTGAGGGTCACGAAGGCGCGACGCTCGACTTCCAGGCCCGACGTCTGGCGCTGGTGGCCGTCGGTCAGGTTCTGGCCGCTGACCGCCAGGGTCAGGCCGTGATCGAAGGTGCGGGCCACGCGGCCGCCCAGGGTGACGTAGTCCTCGACGCTGACCAGCGCGCCGGTCGACAGGTAGGCCTTGTGGTCGCCGGTGTAGTGGAAGAAGCCGTCGGCGGCCCACTGGGCGTTGGCCCAGCCGAACGAGACGTTGGCGCGGGTTTCCGGCGTCGTGGCCGAGAAGTTGGCCAGGCGGACGGTCGGCGAGAAGCCGGCGGTCGGTTCGTCGTCGACGTCGGTGAAGGTCCAGTCGCCGCTCCAGTGGTAGCCGCCCGAGATCTTGCCCGAAGCGCTCAGCTCCACGCCCCACATCTTGCTGTCGCCGATGTTGCGATAGCTGAGCAGCGGCAAGACGCCCGGCGCGGTCGGCATGACGTCGATCTGGCCCGAGGTCGGCTGGCCCTTCACGTCTTCGGTCTTCTGGCTGAAGACGCTGACGCCGGCCTTGGCGTCCAGGCCCGGCAGGGCGCGCTCGTACCCGACTTCGTAGTTGGTGACGATCGAGGGCTCCAGGGTCGGGTTGCCGATCACGCCGATGGTGAAGGGACCGGAGACGACCCGCAGTTGCACCGCGCCCAGGTCGACCAGGGTCGGAACCTGCACGCCGCGCGCGGCGGTGGCCTTGAAGGTGTCGGCCTGGGTCGGACGATAGACGGCGCCGAAGTTGTAGCTGGCCTTCTTGATCGAGCGATCCCAGTAGGCGTTGGTCACGGCCGGGTAGCCGGCCGGGAACGTGCCTTCACGCGACAGGCTCAAGTCGTCGTAGCGGCCGGCGGCGGTCACGGCCAGCTTGTCGCTGACGGCCCAGTTCCACATGCCCGAGACCGAAGCCACTTCGTAGCTCAGCTTGCCGCCGACCAGCGGGGCCGTGTTGACCTCGTTCTTGCGATACTCGCCGCCGATGCGGAACGTATGGTTCGCGCCGATCTTGAACAGGTCCTGGACACTGACGACGTCCAGCTTGTTCTCGAAGCGGGCCTTCTGGCCGACGATCAGTTGCTTGGCCGTCAGGTTGGTCTCGTAGGCCGAGACCTGCAGCAGGCCCAGCTTGGTGTCCGAAGCCAGGGTCGCCTTGACCGAGGTCGTGACGTATTTGCTGGGCGAGTAGCTGTAGTTCGAGACCGCCTCGCTGACCTGGACGTTCGACCACGAGCCTTCGACCCGCAGTTCGGTCTTCTCGGTCAGCTGGGTGATGGTGTCCAGGTTGGCCGAGACCCGGGCCGGGTCGGTCAACAGGTTGGACGCCACGCCGGTGGTGTTCTTGTACTCGTCCATCTGGGCCGCGCCGGCCGACAGGCGGGCGAAGAAGCGCTCGCCCAGCTTCACCGACTTGACCACCGACAGTTCGCCGTAGCCGTTCGTGCCGCCCGTAAGGGTGACCGAGCCGGCGCTGTCGAACTTGGGGTTCTGGGTGATGATGTTGATCACGCCGCCCACGGCGTTGAAGCCGAACAGGGCGCTGTTGGGGCCCTTGACGACTTCGATCTGGCGGATTTCCGACAGCTGCACCGGCAGGGTGGCCCAGGCGGTGTAGCCGTAGTGGTCCAGATAGACCTGGCGGCCGTTTACCAGCACCAGCAGGCGCGGCGACATCGCCTGGTCATAGCCGCGGACGCTGACGTCCGAGGCGCCGGCGCCCCAGTTCAGCACGTCCAGGCCGGCGACGCGGCTGAGGATGGTCGGCAGGTCGACAGCGCCCGAGCGCTTGATGTCGTCGGCCGAGATGATCTCCATGGCGACCGGAACTTCGGTCGAGCGCTGCGGCGAGCCGGTGGCGCTGGTGGTGACCGGTTCGTTGAACAGCTGCTCCATCGAACCGTAGTCGATCGATTGGGCGTGGGCGGTCCCAGTGGACGCCAGGGCGGCCATGGACAGGGCGAAAGTGGCCGAAACGCCGGCCAGAAGAGTCTTTTTCATGATTGGTTCTCTGGGCTCGGTTCGGATCAGACTTCGCGGATCATCATGCGGAAGGCGGCCTTGAAGACCGCGCCCACGGCGGCGGCGGCCGCGCGGTTGACGACGATCTCGACCTTGGGGTCGGCCGAGACGCTCATCACGCAGGCGCCGCTGGTGGCGCACGAGGTGTCCGAACCGATGGTGATGATCTTCTTGGCCTTGGCGGCCGCGCCGACGTTGACGCCGGTGGTGACGTAGAGGGCGGCGACGCCGCTGACGCCCGAGACGGCCGAGGCTTCGACCGGCTTGGCGGTCAGGGTCACGGCGCCGGCGCTCATACCGCCGCCGATGGCGGCCATCACGGCGTTCTTCTCGGCGACCGAGGCGGGCTTGGACGGATCGAAGACCACGCCCAGCACGGCTTTGCCGGTCGGGCCGTTCTCGAGGAAGGTCAGCGCGCGGCCGGCGACCTGGACGTCCTTGGCGGCGTCGGCGTGGGCGGCGCTCAACGGCGCAAACACGAGGGTCAATGCGCAGAGCGCGACGGCGCTCCGGGTATTTCTTTTCGACATTCTGTATCCCCTGCCCGAGTTTCTTCCGGGCTTCACGAGGCGGCAGATGTCGCGGAAGGAGTAAACGAGACTGTAATGGGATTCAGATAACGCCGGTACAATTCATGTGTAGTGAAGCCGACATTAAAGACTATTTTCGTCAAAGAAGTCAGAAACGCACGTCAATTCGAACTATCCGATTTGTCTATACAGAATTCGATGCAACTTTTGCGGCGCAACAAGCATCGTTGAGGCGACCATGACGACCAGATGCGCGATGATAGCCTTTGATTTGCGGCATTCAGTCAAAACCCCTGGCTTCTGGTCAGTAGAAGTCGCGATTCTGCGAGTTAAAGATCCGTCGTCGGACATTTTGTCGCAACGCAGCGAAAACCGCCTGGCGAGACGCTTGGTCGCAGGCCCGCGCGCCTGGGAGGCGGGGCCGAAAGCGGGAATCGAAGACTGGGAAGTGGTGCCGCTTACAGGACTCGAACCTGTGACCCCCTCATTACGAATGAGGTGCTCTACCAGCTGAGCTAAAGCGGCGCGCTTCGTCTCCGGGCCGCTCGAAACGGGTCCGGAAGACACTGGTGTTCCTGGCGCCAAATCACCGACCCGGCGCGAGGAGCGGCCTATTTAGCGGCGCGAGGGCCGCTTGCCAAGCGTCGGCGTGAACCCGTCTTGCGACGAGGCGCCGGAGCGCCGGTTTCGGGGTCGGACGACGGGGCCGCGTCGAGGCCGCCATCGCCGGTCCCGTCGCCGATTCCGGGCCCGATTCCGGGATCGTCGGGGATGGGCATCAGGGCGCCGCCGGTCTCGGCCGCCCGGACGAAGGGCGTGGATTCCGCATAGGCCGATGGCAGCTGCGGCAGTTCGCTCATCGTGCGTTCGCGGCGCTCGAAGCGCGGATGGATCAGTTCGCCGGTCTCGGCGTAGCTGACGGTCAGCCGCGCCCAGTCGTCCCGAGCGTAGGCGAAGGCCCGGCCTTCAGGGTCCAGGTCCGACCAGTCGGGCTCCTGCGGCGCGGCGGCGCCCCGGGCGACCCAGGCGCGGGCCTCGTCGGCCTCGCCGCAGGCATAGGCGACGCGGGCCATCAGGCCGGCGACCCGTGCGGTCAGCGGTTCTTCAGGAAGAAGACGCGCGGCGGCCCGGGCGGCGATCGGATCGCCGCCGATCAGGGCGCTCTCGACCTTCAGCAGCCGGCTTTCGCGGGCTTCGGGTTTCAGATTGGCGAGGGCGGCCAGGCGGGTCGCCCGCAGCTTGGGGGTCTCGCTGGTCTTCAGGTCGCGATAGGCCAGCCACAGGGCCGGGTGTGGGGCCTGTTTCCAGGCGGTCTCGATCAGGGTCCCGGCCTTGGCGGCCTTGCCGTCGGCGGCCTGCAGGCGCGCGGCCATCACCACGCCGGGCGCGAACTCGGGCTTGAGCCTGGCGGCCTGGGTCGCGAAGTCCAGGGCCTGGGCCAGGGTCTTGGGGTCGTCGGACTCCTCCAGACCGGCGGCCGAGGCGGCCAGCAGGGCGGCCCTGGCCCGTTCGGCGACCAGCGGCGGGACGATCTTGCGGTCCAGCGCGCCCTGGACCAGGGCCAGGGCCGCTTTCCAATCACCCGCCTCCAGGCGCGCCTCGAGAAGCGCGCGCCAGGCCCAGCGGGCGGTCTTGGCCAGGCCGTAGGCGGTCTCGGCGTGCCTGAGGGCGAGCGCCTTGTCACCCTCGGCCAGGGCGGTCTGCATCAGGCCGCGCAGGCCGGCCAGGCGCATCTCGGGGAAGCCCAGCATGGCGTTGTAGGCCTGGCGCGCGGCAACGTGGTCGCCCGCCGCCTCGGCGGCCTGGGCGGCCAGGACGCGGACCAGGGCCGGCGCGTCCTCGGCCAGTTCAGACGCCTTCTGGGCCAGGCGGCGGGCTTCCGAACCGTCGCCGGCCGCCACGGCCAGGAAGCCGCGCGACAGGGCCTCGACGCCCTGCTTGCGCTTGGCCTCGGCGCGGGCCCGGGCGGCGCGCTTCGGCGCCTCGATCACCCACAGCAGGGCGCGCCACAGGATCGTGGCCAGCAGCGCCGTGAACAAGGTCATCAGGGCGGCCGCGGCGGCCGTCATCTCGACCCGCCAGCCCATCCAATCCAGGCTCGCCGCGCCCGGTTCGCCGGTCAGGGCGACCATCGCCACGGCGATCGCGGCGACGAGGAAGAAGACGATCGCCGCGCGGATCATGGGGCCACCGGGGCGGCGGGCGGATAGGCCCCCTGGGCGCGCGTCACCTGGACCAGGCCGGCCAGGGCGTCGGCGCGGATCGCGGCGATGTGGCGGTCGATCTCGATCCGGCGCTCGGCGGCGGCGCGCCACGGCGCCAGCACGGTTTGAGCCGGAGAGGGCAGGCTCTCGAGGGTGGTCAGAGCCCCTTCGATATCGCCCTCGTTCAGCAGCCTCTGGGCGCGCGCCAGGACCGCGTCGGGCGTGCCGCCCTGGGTCGTGCCGACCTGGCGGATCGAGACGATGCTGGACAGGGCGTGCCGCAGCCGGGCCAGGAAGTCGGCGTTGCGGCCGGGGTCGCGGGCTGCGACGGCGACGCGGCCGGCCACGGTCTCGAATTCGTCGGCCAAACCCGCGCGAGTCGGCGCGCCGTCCTGGGCCAGGCGGGCCAGGCCGCGCAGGTCGGGCGACAGGGGCAGGACGCGCTCCAGGCCGGCCAGCTCCTCGGCGAACGGCCGGGCGGTGCGGGCGGCGTCGGCCAGGGTGGCGGCGGCCAGGGCCGCGCCGGCGGCGTCCAGGGCCCGCTGCTGGCCCGTTTCGAGAACGGCGACACGGCCTTCCAGCTGCGCCACGTCGTCGGACGCCGGCGGCGGGACGGCGGCGACGCTGGGCGCGCCGTAAAGCGGCTGGCCGGGTCCGGCTTGGGAAGACGGGGTCGCGCTTCCGACGGGCTGCTGGACGGCGGGCGGCGGCTTGGCGCCGGAGAACCAGGTCGGGCCGAATCGCGCCAGGGCCGCGCCGGCCGCCACGCAGAGGATCCCGAAGGCGATCAGCGCCCAGAAGCCCGGACCCAGCAGGCGGCGACGCCCATACAGCGCCGGGTCGCGCGGGGCGTCGGATTCAACGGGGTCTGGAGCGAGCGTCATGCGCCATTCGTGCCCCACGCCGCCGCGCCGCGCAATCGTCCAGCTAGAGCGTGAGCAGATCCAGCAGCGCGGTTTCGGTCGGGTGCGGCGCGCAGACCACGGACGCCAGGCGGCCGTCCTGCTCCGCCGTCCCGAGCGCGCCCGCCACGGACGGCGACAGGCACAAGGCCCGAAGGCTGGGCGCGGGGCGGGCCTTCAGCACCCGAGCCAGCTTGCCCGCCGCGCGGGGCGAATAGAGCAGGACCGCGGCCATCGATCCCAACTGGRCCAAGGTCGCGGCTTGAGGGTCACGCTCGACCGTTTCGTAGACCGCCACGCGCCGGGCGCTCAGGCCGGCCGCGACCAGGGGCGAGACGAGGTCGCCGGCGGGTTCCAGGGCGCTGGGGTGCAGCACCACGCCGCCGATCCGCGGCCCCTGCCCCACGATCAGCGCCGCGAGGGCGCCGACGTCGCCGTCGGCCGAGACCACCTCGGCGAAGCCGGCCTCGCGCGCGGCCAGGGCGGTGCGGTCGCCCACCGCGAAGGCGGGGCGACTCCTATCGGCGCAGAGGCGGGCGAAGGCCTCCACGCCGTTGACGCTGGTGAAGGCCAGGGCCGCCACGCCGTTCAGATCGATCGACGGCGACAGGGGGACCACCTCCAGAAGTGGATCCACCAAGGGCGGAAGGCCCATGGCCGCAAGCCGCGCGGCGGTCTGCTCGGCGCCCGGCGAGGCGCGCGTGATCCAGATCCGCGGCGCGGCCGCCACCATCAGCCTACTCGGTCAGGATGAGGGCGGGACCGCCCTCGGCGCGCACGGCCGCGCCCAACTCCAAGCCCAGGACCCGAGCTTCGTCGGCGGCGTCCTGGCTCGACAGAACCACCGAGCCTTCGCGGCGGAAGCGCCGGGCGCCGTCCGGGGTCAGGGCCTCGACGATCATGGTGAGGGTCAGGCCGTCCAGCCGGGCATGGGCGCCGACCGCCGTGCGGCACGAGCCCTCCAGGGCGTAGAGCGCGCCGCGCTCGGCGGCCACGGCCAGGGTCGTGGCCTGGCAGCGCACGGCCTGCAGCCACGGCAGGTCGACGTCCTCGGCGCGGGTCTCGATGACCAGGGCGCCCTGACCCGGCGCGGGCGGGGCGGCCAGGGGATCGAGCCAGCTGCGGGTCAGGTGGCCCAGGCCCAGGCGGTTCAGGCCGGACTGGGCCAGCAGGATGGCGTCGGCCTCGCCGCGTTCCAGCTTGGCCAGTCGGGTGTCGACATTGCCGCGCAGCATGACGACTTCGAGGTCAGGGCGCACGTGCAGGGCCTGGGCCTGGCGACGCAAGGAGGCGGTGCCCAGGCGCGCGCCCTTGGGCAGGTCTTCCAGCCGCTCGGCCACATGGCTGATGAAGGCGTCGCGCGGATCCTCGCGCTCGGGCACGGCGGCCAGCACCAGGCCCGGCGGCAGCTGGGCCGGCATGTCCTTCAGCGAATGGATGGCGCAGTCGATGCGCCCGTCCAGCAGGGCTTCCTCGATCTCCTTGGTGAAGAGGCCCTTCCCGCCGATCTCCATCAGTCGGCGATCCTGGATGCGGTCGCCGCTGGTGACGATCGGGATCAGCTGGGCGAAGGCGTCGATATCGTCGCCGGGCGTCCAGCCAAGGGCCGTCGCGATGCGGGCCTGCATCAGGCCGGACTGGGCCAGCGACAGCTTGGAGCCGCGCGCGCCGATACGGATGGGTTGCCGGGACAAGGTTCGAACGTTACCTGCAAGGTCGAAAGACGCCTTGCCTGCTACAGGAGCGGCGAAGCGGCCGCAACCAGATGACCCCCTTAAGGAAAATGGGCCTCACCATCCTTGGACTGGAAACCAGCTGCGACGAGACCGCCGCGTCCGTCGTGCGCCGGGACGAGGACGGCCGCGTTACGGTGCTGTCGTCGATCGTCGGCACCCAGTTCGAGCAGCACGCCCCGTTCGGCGGAGTGGTGCCCGAGATCGCCGCCCGCGCCCATGTCGAGGCCATCGACGCGGTCGCGGCCGAAGCGATGCGGGCGGCGGGGATCGGCTTCGACGCCCTGGACGGGGTGGCCGCCACGGCCGGGCCCGGCCTGGTCGGCGGGGTGATGGTGGGCCTGGCGTTCGGCAAGGCCGTGGCCCTGGCCCGCGACCTGCCGCTGGTGGCGGTCAACCACCTGGAGGGCCACGCGGTCTCGGCCCGGCTGGGGGCCTCGATCGACTATCCGTTCCTGCTGCTGCTGGTCTCGGGCGGGCACTGCCAGCTGCTGGAAGTAGCGGGGGTCGGGGCCTGCACCCGCCTGGGCACCACCATCGACGACGCGGCCGGCGAGGCCTTCGACAAGATCGCCAAGAGCCTTGGCCTGCCCTATCCCGGCGGTCCGGCGCTGGAGAAGCTGGCGGCCAGCGGCGATCCCTCCAAGTTCGACCTGCCCCGCGCCCTGCTGGGCCGCAAGGATTGCGATTTCTCGTTCTCGGGCCTGAAGACCGCCGCCGCGCGCCTGGCCGAGAAGGTGACGTCCGAGCAGGAGCGCGCGGATCTCGCCGCCGCCGTCCAGTTCGCCATCGCCCGCCAGCTGTCGGAGCGCACCGACCGGGCGATGAAGCTCTACGCCGCCAGCCATCCGGACCAGGCCCTGCGCTTCGTCGTGGCCGGCGGGGTGGCGGCCAACGGCGCGGTGAAAGAGGCGCTGCGGAGGAACTGCGCCGACAACGGCTTTTCCTTCGACGCCCCGCCCCTGGCCTACTGCACCGACAACGCCGCCATGATCGCCCTGGCCGGGGCCGAGCGGCTGGCGGTCGGGATTTCCGACGATCTGGACGCCGTGGCGCGTCCGCGTTGGCCGTTGGACGAGGCGGCGGCGTTATCCAATCCGAGCAACAGTTTCGGTCGCAAGGGAGCCAAGGCATGACCTTCAAGCACGTCGGCGTCATCGGCGCCGGGGCCTGGGGCACGGCCCTGGCCCAGGTCGCGGCCCGGGCCGGCCTCCAGGTCACCCTGCAGGCCCGCGAGCCCGAAGTCGTGGCCTCGATCGCCGCCGACCGCGAGAACACCCTGTTCCTGGCGGGCGTGAAGCTGGAAGACGCCGTCACCGCCTCGGCCGACATGGCCGCCCTTTCGGCCTGCGACCTGATCCTGGCCGTGCCGCCGGCCCAGCACCTGCGCTCGGCCCTGGTCGCCCTGAAGCCGCACCTGAAGGCCGGCGTGCCCGTGGTGCTGTGCTCCAAGGGCGTCGAGCAGGGCACGCTGAAGCTGATGAGCGACGTCGCCGCCGAGGTGCTGCCGGGTCAGCCGATCGCCGTGCTGTCGGGGCCCAGCTTCGCCGGCGAGGTGGCGCGGGGCCTGCCCACCGCCGTCACCCTGGCCTGCGAGGACGAGGAACTGGGCCAGCGGATCGGCCAGGCCATCGCCATCCCGACCTTCCGCCCCTACTGGGCCGCCGACGTGATCGGGGCCGAGGCTGGCGGGGCGGTGAAAAACGTCCTGGCCATCGCCTGCGGCATCTCCGAGGGCAAGGGCCTGGGCCGCAGCGCCCACGCCGCCCTGATCACCCGCGGCTTCGCCGAACTGACCCGCCTTGCCGTGGCCCTGGGCGGCAAGACGGAAACCGTCGCCGGCCTGTGCGGCCTGGGCGACCTGGTCCTGACCTGCTCCAGCCCGCAGTCGCGCAACATGAGCGTCGGCCTGGCGCTGGGCGGCGGCCAGACCCTGGAACAGGCCCTGGCCGGCAAGGTCTCGGTGGCCGAGGGCGTGGCGTCGGCGCCCGCCGTGCGCGCCCTGGCCCGCTCGCTGAATGTCGAGACCCCGATCTGCGAGGCCGTCGCCGCCATCCTGGCCGGCGAGGTCGATGTCGACAGCGCCATCCTGGGTTTGCTTTCGCGGCCGCTGAAGGCCGAGGTTTAGACGCCCTGCGTCCTTCGAGGCTCGCCGACGGCTCGCACCTCAGGATGAGGTAAGTGAGCGACTTCTGATTTCCTCATCCTGAGGCGCCCGCGCAGCGGGCCTCGAAGGACGCAGGGCTTTTCCACCTAGCCAAGGACCCCGCCCCATGCCGCTCTACGCCATCACCTGCAAGGACAAGCCCGGCGCGCTCGAGACCCGCCTGGCCACCCGCCCCAAGCACCTGGCCTATCTCGCCGAGTCCAAGGTCCTGAAGCTGGCCGGCGCCCTGCTGGACGACGACGGCAACCCGGTCGGCTCGATCCTGATCGTCGAGGCCGACAACAAGGCCGCCGCCCAGGCCCAGGCCGACAACGACCCCTACACCGCGGCCGGCATCTTCGAGAGCGTCGAGATCCACACCTGGCGGCTGGCGGTCGGCTCGGTCTAGCCGCCATGCCGCTGTTCGCCCTGCACTGCCTGGACGGGCCGGACACGGCGGCGCTGCGCACGGCCACCCGACCGGCCCACCTGGCCTATGTCCGCGCCAGGGCCGACGAATACCGGTTCGGGGCCTATCTGCTGGACGAGGCGGGGGCGATGTGCGGCTCGCTGATGGCGGTCGAATGCGCCAACCTGGCCGCCGCGCGGCGCTTCTCGGCCGAGGATCCCTATGCGCGGGCCGGGCTGTTCGCGCGGATCGACATCCACGAATGGCCAATGGGGATCGATGCGCCATGAACCCCGCCCGCCCCGTCTCCGGGACCGTGCTTTGCGCGCTGGACGAGATCGCCTCGCCCGGCGCGCGCGGCTTTCGCTTCCGGGCCGAGGACGCGGTGTTCGCAGGCTTCGTGGTGCGGCGGGGCCGGGACGTGGTCGGCTATGTCGACAGCTGTCCGCACGCCGGCTGGCCGCTGGCCGGACCGAGCGGCCGGTTCCTGACCCGCGAGAACGACCTGATCCTCTGCGGCGGCCACGCGGCCCTGTTCCGCATCGAGGACGGGGCGATGGTGGCGGGGCCCTGCCAGAACGTCTCCCTGACCCCGTGGCCGGTGCGGGTGGTGGGCGACGCGGTCGTCACCGCCTGAGATAACGGCGGTCGCCAAGCGCCACGGTCAAGGTTAGGGTCCGCCTCAACGAAGACCTGGAAGCAGGATTGGGGCGCGCCATGGACATCATTCTGCTGCAGCCGGGCGAGCCTGAGCTTGTCTATCCGCCGGCGGTTCCCAGGATCGACGGCCTGCCCGCCGCCGTGATCGGCGGCTTCGATCCCGGGCTGTGCGCGCCGCTGATCGCCTTCGGCCAGGACCTGAAGGCGCCCGCCTCGGCGACCGCGCCGCCGGCTGCCGCCTTCACCGTGGTCAAACCCGTCGACGCCCTGTCGGTGAAGCTCTACGAGTTCTGCCTGCGGGCCAAGCCTCTGGGCGAGGGCCGCGAGCGCCCCACCTATCTGCACCGGGTGAGCAATGGCGTCCTGATGTTCACCGTCGCCCTGCGCGACGCGGCGATCACCGACATCCAGCTGCAGGGCCAGGCCGACGGATCGACCGTCGAGCGCCTGACCTTGAACCCCTCCGAAATGCTGTGGACCTACTACAGCGGGGCCGGGACGCTGCACAGCGGTTGGAGCACCCTTCTGAAAGAGCCGATCGCCAGCTTCACCTGACCGTTCCTTAACCCCTTGGCGCTAGGGTTTTCCGACACAAACGGGGAAGCCGCGCCATGGCCGACGGGTCCAATCCGAATTTCGACGACGCTCTGACCGACGCCGAGGACGCGCGCGGCCTCGGCGCCAAGCTGCGCTCGTTCGCCAAGGTCAATCCGCGCTTCGCCCCCGAGCTGGCCCGCACGATGCTGGCCAAGCGCGACCATTCGGTGGTCGAGGCCTTCAACGCCCACAGCGAAAAGGTCGGCTACGAGTTCACCTCGGGCTGGGCTTCGAACAACATCCCGTTCGTGACGCCGCTGCTGCGCGACTTCGCGGGCAAGCGCGGCGACGCGGGCATCCGCTACCTGGAGATCGGGGCCTATGAGGGCCGTAACCTGGCCTTCATGGACTGGCTGATCCCCGGCCGACTGGACGTGACGGTGATCGACCCGTGGTTCGACGAGGCCCTGAACCCGGAAGAGAAGTACCACGCGGTCGAGCCGCGTTTTCACCGCAACATGGCCAAGACCGGCTTCCGGTCGATGACGGCCCGCAAGGGCTTCTCGACCTATGAGCTGCCGAAGATGTTGGCGGCCGGCAAGCAGTTCGACCTGATCTATGTCGACGGCAGCCACACCGCCCTGGCCGTGCTGATCGACCTGTGCTTCTGCGCCAGCCTGCTCAGCGTGGGCGGCATGATGGTGCTGGACGACTACTGGCACGACATCAGCGAGATCGGCGGGCCGGGCGTGAAACAGGCCGTCGACCAGTTCTTCGGCGCGTTCGGCCGCTACTTCGAGATCACCGCGGTCTACCGCCAGGTGGCCCTGACCAAGATCGCGGAGATTCCGAGGTAGAATTATCCGGACGTCGGCGGCTTCTGGCCGAAACACCTCTGGAACGACCAGAATACGTCCGGGTCGACGACGCAGTCGGGCCTGGTGGCGAGCGCCAACCGGGCCATGGCCGCCCCATAAGCCAAGCCGGGACCTTCCCCGCCGCAGGCGGCGCCCGACGCCGTGCGGGCCCCCGTCCTGCCCGTCGCGCCCAGGAACGTTATCCAGCCATGGCAGATCGGCGGCGCCGGCGGGCGAGGCATGCCCGGCGCCGGCTCATCCCAAGCCTTGAAACGAGGCGGCTTGAAAGTCGCGCCCTCCGCCTTCGCCAGGATCGACCAGCTCTCGCGCGGCAGGTCGACCACGCGCTCGGACCCGTCGCGATTCTTGAAGGTCAGGGTCACCGCGCCCTTGCGTGCATGTTCGACTTGCAGGCTGGGCATGGGCAGCATCCCGTAGGGATCCATGAAGACCGCCTGCCGCACTTCGCGTCGCGCGGCCTGGATCTCGGCCAGGGGCGACAGGCCGACCGCGACCAGCCTTTGCCGCTCGAAATCCCGCTGGACTTTCTGGCCGCGCTCGAAGCGTTCGCGCTGACTGTCCTGCCCATGGGCGACGCCGGACAAGCCGAGCATCAAAGCCATGGCGGCCAGCATGCGTAGAGGTCGCGCCGTCATCCCGGCCCCTGTCCCAACAACTTCAGGACGAGACTAGTCCGGGCCAGACGGCGCGCAAGCCATGACGGCTAGACCCTGACCTCGGCCGAGAAATCGGCCAGGTCGTCGATCAGCGACTTGGCCGCCTGGGCCACCAGCGCGCCGCCCTTTTCGGGCGTGGCCTGGGCCGGGTCGGAGCCCATGCGGCCGTCGGCGTAGCGGGCGCGGAAGTCCAGCGCCTCGCGGATCGGGCCGGTCGGGGCGATTTTCGGCGAATAGTCCACGGACTTGATGCTGTCCGGATAACCCCACTGGGTCACGGCGATCTCGGACGGCGTCGCATGGCTGCCGTGGCCGGTCGGGAACTGCTGGTTGGCCAGGCTGAGCACGCCCTTCAGGTCCCACCAGTTCTTCAGCTTCAGGGCGAAGGGCGCGCGTTCCTTGCGGAAACTGTACTCGGCGTAGATCTCGGAGAAGGCCGCCTCGATCGAGGCGACGTTGCCGCCGTGGCCGTTGAGGAAATAGATCTTCTCGAAGCCGTGGGCGCCCAGCGAGCGCACCCAGTCGCCGATCGCGGCGATGAAGGTCGAGGGCCGCAGGAAGATCGTGCCCGGGAACGCCAGATGGTGCTGGGCCATGCCGACATTGAAGGTCGGGGCGACCAGCACGGTTTCCGACAGCTTCGAAGCCTCGTGCGAGATGATTTCCGGGCATAGCCAGTCGGTGCCCAGCAGGCCTGTCGGCCCGTGCTGCTCGTTGGAGCCGATCGGCACCACCACCGTCTTCGACGTCGCCAGATAGGCCTCGATCTCGGGCCAGGTCGAAAGGGCGAGCAGCATGGCTGGAAACTCCGCGAGAAATCCTGGGCGGCGCCGGGGAAGGCGCGCGCCTACAAATTGGGGACGGCTTTACGCCCATCCAATGGCTCGACACACCCCCTTTGGGCCGACCCTCTTTGGCGGATCAGGAGAGACGTCCATGACGCTCAAACTCGGCGACATTGCGCCGGACTTCACCCAGGACACCACCGAGGGCCCGATCCATTTCCACGACTGGGCCGACGGCAAGTGGGTGGTGCTGTTCTCGCACCCCAAGGACTTCACCCCGGTCTGCACCACCGAGCTGGGCGCCGTGGCGCGCCTGAAGCCCGAGTTCGACAAGCGCGGCGTCAAGGTGATCGGCCTGTCGGTCGACCCGGTGGACAACCACGCCCGGTGGGCCGCCGACATCGCCGAGACCCAAGGGACCGCCCCGAACTTCCCGATGATCGCCGACACCGACCTGAAGGTCGCCAAGCTCTACGGCATGCTGCCGGCCGACACGGCGGGCGGCTCGGACGGCCGCACGGCGGCCGCCAACGCCACGGTGCGCAACGTCTTCATCATCGCGCCCGACAAGACCATCAAGCTGATCCTGGTCTATCCGATGACCACGGGCCGGAACTTCGACGAGATCCTGCGGGTCATCGATTCCATGCAGCTGACGGCCGCCCACAAGGTGGCCACCCCGGCCGACTGGAAGCAGGGCGAGGACGTGATCATCGTCACCTCGGTGGACAACGAGACGGCCAAGACGCTGTTCCCGGACGGCTGGGACGAGCAGAAGCCCTATCTGCGGGTGGTCAAGCAGCCGGCCTGAATTCGGCCGTCAGTCTTCGGCCCGAAGCCGCGCGACCAAGGCTTCGGATAGGGCCTGCAGATCGTCCTGAGCGGAAGGGGCGGCGACGCTGGACAGCAGGACCAGGCCCAGCCGGTCCTCGGGATAAAGATCCAGGAAGCTGCTGAACCCATAGGTGCCGCCCGAATAGCGCAGGCGGCGCCCGCCGGTCGGGGTCTCGCCAATGATCCAGAAGAAGCCGACCGACAGCTTGCGATCCAGCGTGAACCACGTGCCCTGGTGGCTCAGGCGCATGGCGGCGTCGGGCTCGGCCAACTGATAGGCGGCGTATTTCAGCATGTCGGCGGCGGTGTAGGAGAGCCCGCCGGCGGGGCGGCTGAAAGGCATGTCCAGCCGGGGCGCGACCGCGCCGGTCTCGTCGTGGCCCGGGATCAAAGTCCCGCTTCCGGTCGCCGCCATGCCTAACGGAGCCTCGACGTAGCGGGACAGCAAGATCTCGTAAGGCTGGCCGCAGACCCGCTCCAGCACATAGGCGAGCAGTTGCGCCGAGACGTTGGAATGGGCCGGCTGGTCGCCGGGCTTGGCGGTCAGCTTGGCGGCGTGCAGGTCGGCCAGGAACCGGACCTTCGAATAGGCCCGCAGCGCCGCCGCCTTGTCGGCGAGGGCCGGGACGCCCGAAAGGTCGGGAATATTGTCGGGCAGGGCCGAGGTCATGTTGGCCAGGTGCAGCAACCGCACCGGCTCGCCCTCGAAAACCAGGTTCGGATAGTCGCCGTCGAGATACTTGCGGACGTCGTCCTGCAAGGCGACCCGGCCCTCGACCACGGCCTGGGCCAGGATCAGTCCGGCCATGGTCTTGCCGATAGAGCCAATCTCGTAGTTGGCGCCCGACGCCGACGCGGGGTCGCCGCCGTAGCCCACCACCGTCGCCTGGCCGTCGCGTGTCACGCCGATCGAAAGCTGCCCGCCGTGCTTGGCCACATAGGCCTGGGCCAGGGGCGCGGCGACGCGATCCAGCGTGGCCGGCGCGGCGCCGACGGCCGCGGACGACAGACCGCTCGCGAAGAGCCATGCGACGACGAACGCTCCGACCATCCTGGCCATGGCTTCCTCCCCACCGATCGACGGGACCAAGCTATGCGCGCACCGACGCCGTTCGCAACCCCCGCGCCATGGGACGCGGCCACGGCGGAAGTTCACAAATTCCCCAATGGTCTTCTTGCGCCCCGCCGGTCGCCGGGCATAACTCCCCGCCAACAAGATCATGGGAGTGACGGCGTGAGCGACGGACAGGTTTTTCCGGTTCCCGACGACTGGGCGGGCAAGGCCCATATCGACGCCGCCGGCTATCAGGCCGCGGTGGCCCGGGTGGAGTCCGATCCCGAGGGCTATTGGCGCGACCTGGCCGGCCGGCTGGACTGGATCAAGGCCCCGACCCGGATCAAGGACGTCTCGTACGCCAAGGACGACTTCCGCATCCGCTGGTACGCCGACGGGGTGCTGAACGCCTCGGTCAACTGCATCGACCGCCACCTGCCGCATCGCAAGGACGAGGTCGCCCTGATCTTCGAGGGCGACGAGCCGGGCCATTCGCACAACGTCACCTACGGCGAACTGCACCAGCAGGTCTGCCGGATGGCCAACGTCCTCAAGGACCAGGGGGTCCGCAAGGGCGACCGGGTGACGATCTACCTGCCGATGATCCCGATCGCGGCGGTGGCCATGCTGGCCTGCGCCCGGATCGGCGCGGTGCACTCGGTGGTGTTCGGCGGCTTCTCGCCCGACTCCATCGCCGGTCGCATCCAGGACTGCGCCTCGCAGTTCGTGATCACCGCCGACGAGGGCCGTCGCGGCGGCAAGCGGGTGCCGCTGAAGGCCAATATGGACAAGGCCCTGGACCACTGCCCCTGGGTCGGCAAGGTGCTGATGGTGCGCTGGACCGGCGCGGACGTGCCGCTGGTCCATGGCCGCGACATCGTCTGGGACGACGTCAAGGACGGCGTGCCAGCCACCTGCGAGCCCGAGCCGATGAACGCCGAGGACCCGCTGTTCATCCTCTACACCTCCGGCTCCACCGGAAAGCCCAAGGGCGTGCTGCACACCACAGGCGGCTACCTGACCTGGGCCAGCTGGACCCACGAGGCGGTGTTCGACTACCGGCCCGGCGAGGTCTTCTGGTGCACGGCCGACGTCGGCTGGGTGACCGGCCACAGCTATGTCGTCTACGGCCCGCTGGCCAACGGCGGGACCAGCCTGATCTTCGAGGGCGTGCCCAACTATCCGACCCCGGCCCGGTTCTGGGAGGTGGTCGACAAGCACAAGGTCGAGATCTTCTACACCGCCCCCACGGCTCTGCGCGCCCTGATGCGCGAGGGCGACGAGCACGTGACCAGGAACGACCTGTCGTCCCTGCGCCTGCTGGGCAGCGTGGGCGAGCCGATCAACCCCGAGGCCTGGCTCTGGTACCATCGCGTGGTCGGCAAGGACCGGCTGCCGATCGTCGACACCTGGTGGCAGACCGAGACCGGCGGCATTCTCGTTTCGCCCCTGCCCGGCGCCACGGCCCTGAAGCCCGGCTCGGCCACCAAGCCCCTGCCCGGCGTCAAACTCCAGCTGGTCGACGCCGAGGGCAAGGTCCTGGAGGGCGCGACCGAGGGCAACCTGGTCATCACCGACAGCTGGCCCGGCCAGATGCGGACGGTCTACGGCGACCACGGCCGGTTCTTCGAGACCTATTTCAGCGCCTATCCGGGCAAGTACTTCACCGGCGACGGCTGTCGGCGCGACGAGGACGGCTATTACTGGATCACCGGCCGGGTCGACGACGTGATCAACGTCTCGGGCCACCGCCTGGGCACCGCCGAGATCGAGAGCGCCCTGGTCGCCCACGAGACCGTCGCCGAGGCCGCCGTGGTCGGCTATCCGCACGACATCAAGGGCCAGGGCGTCTACGCCTACGTCACGCTGAAGTTGGGGGTCGAGGCTACCGACCAGCTGCGCAAGGACCTCATCCTCTGGGTGCGGGCGGAGATCGGCCCGTTCGCCGCGCCGGACGTGCTGCAGTGGGCTCCTGGCCTGCCCAAGACCCGCTCGGGCAAGATCATGCGTCGCATCCTGCGCAAGATCGCCGAGAACGAGTTGGGCAGCCTGGGCGACACCTCGACCCTGGCCGATCCGTCGGTGGTCGACGATCTGGTGAAAAATCGCGCCAAGGCCTGATGCGCCAGGGGCTGAAACTCGGCTACGCTAGATTCATGCGTGGCCGAGCCCTTGTCGTTGCTTTCGTGATGCTGGCGGCCCCATGGGCGGCCGGGGCGCAGGAGCCGAACCCCGACTGGCTGCACCGCATCGAAAGCGGCGACGTCGCGCTGGAGGCCCACACCGATTCCAGCGGCCGCGGCGGCCAGGTGCGGGCGATGATCGACATCGCCGCCTCGCCGCACGTGGTCTGGAGCACCATCCTCGACTGCGAGCGGGCGGCGCGGATGACCCCCAGCGTCAAGAGCTGCACCGTGCTGTCGCGCGACGCCACCGGCCGCGTGGAGGTGCGCGAGCACATCGTCAAATGGAGCTTCCTGCTGCCGGCCCTGCACTCGACCTCGCGCCTGACGCTGGAGCCCTACCGGCGCATCGCCTTCCGCTGCGAGGCGGGCGACATCAAGGATTGCGAGGGTCAGTGGCTGCTGGAGCCGCTGGACGGCGGCAGGGCCACCCGGGTCACCTACGAGAACCGCGCCACCGCCCCCTTCGGCCTGCCCAACGGCATGACGACCATGGCCATGCGCCGCGACGTTCCCGCCGCCCTGCGCGCGCTGCGCCGAGAAAGCGTGGCGGCGGCGCGATGAGCCCGACGCCCGAGCCGCCCAAACTTGACGGACCCTGGCTGTTCGACGGGGTCTGCAACCTGTGCTCGGGCTCGGTCCGGGCGGTGCTGGCCATCGACCGCGAGGGCCTGATCCGCTTCACACCGATCCAGTCGGCCTATGGCCGGCGACTGGCCCTGGACCACGGGATCGATCCGGACCAGCCGACCAGCTTCCTGTTCCTCGACGGCGGCCAGGCCTTGGAGAAGAGCGCGGCGATCCTGGCCCTGCTGCGGCGGCTGGGCCCGCCGTGGTCCTGGTTGGCGGTGATCGACGTCCTGCCGCGCGCCTGGCTGGACGGCGCCTACGACTGGCTGGCCGCCAACCGCTACCGGCTGATGGGCAAGCGCGCGACCTGCATGCTGCCCACGCCCGAGCAGAAGGCCCGCTTCGTGCTGGAGCCGCCGACCGTATGAGCGACAGCCTCAAACGCATCGTCCTGGTGGGGGCCAGCGGCGTGTTCGGCCAGAGGCTGGCGGCGATGATCGCCCGCTGGCCCGACGTCGTCCTGGTGCTGGCGGCCCGCGGGTTGGCCCCGCTGGAGGCCCTGGCGGCCGACCTGGCCAGGACCAAACCCGCCGCGAAGATCGAGGTCGCCCGGCTGGATCGCCTCGATCCTACGAACCTGGCCGCGTTGGGCGCCTGGGCGGTGGTCGACTCGGCCGGACCGTTCCAGGGCCAGGACCACGCCTTCCCCCGCGCGGTGCTGGCGGCCCGCGCCCACTATCTCGACCTGGCCGACGCCCGCGACTTCGTGGCCGGCTTCGAGGCGGCGCTGGACGGCGAAGCCCGCGCGGCCAAGCGCTGGGCGATCACCGGCGCCAGCTCGACCCCGGCCCTCAGCCATGCCGCCCTCGATAGGATGACCGCCGGCTGGACCCGGATCGAGCGGGTGGAAGCCGCGATCTCGCCCGGCGCCCGGGCGCCCCGGGGACTCTCGGTGATCCGCGCCATCCTGGGCTGGGCCGGCGGGCCGGTACGGGTGTTCGCCAAGGGCCATTGGGCGATCCGCCCCGGCTGGAGCGACCCGCGCCGCACGCCCTTCCCGGGTCTAGGCCGCCGCTGGACCGGCCTGGCCGAGGTGCCCGACCTCGACCTGCTGCCCGCCCGCTTCCACGTCCGCCGGGACGCGATCTTCCGGGCCGGGCTGGAGCTGCCGATCCTGCATCTGGGCTTGTGGGCGCTGAGCCTGCTGCGGCGCGCGCGGCTGATCCGCACCCTGGAGCCGCTGGCCGTGCTGTTGGGCGAGGCGGCGGGCCTGGTCGCGCCGCTGGGTTCGGATCGCGGCGGCATGGTGGTCAGCGCCGAGGGCCTCGACGCCGACGGCGCGCGGCGCCTGGCCCGCTGGAGCCTGTGCGCCGAGGCGGGCGCCGGTCCCAGCACACCGGCCGCCCCGGCGGCGGCGGCCCTGCGCGCCCTGCTCGACGCCAGGCTGGGCGAACCCCGCGCCGCGCCCTGCGTCGGCCTGGTCGACCTGGACGCCATCCTGCACGAGCTGCGCGACCTGCCGATCCGCACCCAGCTGGAGAGCCAGCGTCCAGACACCCCCGGCCTGTTCCCCCGCCTGCTGGGCGACGCCTGGGCAGCCTTGCCCCAGGGCGTTCGCCGCGCTCATGCCGGCCTCGAGCCCGTCACCCTGACCGGCCGGGCGCGGGCGCGCGGCGCGTCCGGCCTGCCCGCCCTCGTTCGTCGCCTGCAGGGTCTGCCGCCGACCGGCCTGCACGAGACGACGGTGACGATCACGCCGGCGGAGGGCGGCGAACGCTGGGTCCGCCGGTTCAGGGCCTGCACCTTCGATTCGACCATCGGACCGGCCCGCGACGATCCGTGGACGTTCGAGGAGGCCGCCGGCGCCCTGACCTTCCGCTTCTCGGTCGCGCCCTATCCGAACGGCCTGTCCTGGATTTTCGAGGGTTGGCGATTGGGGCCCGTTCCCCTGCCCCGCGCCTGGGCGCCGCGCATCCGGGCGCGGACCTTTGAGCACGACGGAAGCTACCGCTTCCGCGTGCTGGTCGCCCATCCCTGGCTGGGCGTGATCTTCGGCTATGCCGGCCGGCTCATTTCGCCCTCCCTCACTTCGGGCGAGGCGTGACCGTCAGCTTGTAGGGCACGTAGAGCGCCAGCTCGAGCGGCCCGGACTGGTACCAGGACAATGGCAGCTGCAGCCCCTCGGCGGTAACCGCGTAGTCGGGACCGAACGTTCCCGCCACCTTGCGCGCGTCGTCGGCCACCAGGGCCAGGACCTCGCCGCGATAGCGCTGCGGGCCGATCAGGGTGAGGTTCCAGTCCTCGGTCGGCAGGATCTCGGTGCGGCCGGCCTTGGCGGTCTTCTCGGCGAAGGCCGTGATGCGGCCCGTGGCGGCGTCGAACGTGTCGGTCGGGGCCACGTGGGTCTTGACCACCAGCACCGCGACGCTGGTGTCGGGCTTGCCGTCCGCGTGGATCACCGCGTCGAGCATGGTCTCATCGAAGCGGCCGATCACCTCCTCGCCCTCCAGGCCCAGCTCGACCCCGGCGGCGGGCGCGGCCTTGATCATGTTGCGCAGGGTGGCCTTCAGCTCCTGCCTGCGCTGGGACAGATCGCGGGTGTCGCAGACCACCCGCACCTCGGTGATCAGGTTGTCGGCGCGCTTGTTCAGCGTCACGAAGGGCGTCTTGACCGGGTCGTACTCGGTGATCCGCGCGCCGGTGACCACGACTTCCTCGACCCCCGACTGACGGGCCTGGACCGGGGTGGAGACGACGACCAGCGCCGCCAGGGCGCAGGCGATGGACAGAGACTTCATGATGCTTCCCCCGCTGACGATCTTTCCACCAGAGGATGCACGGTTGAGCTTCCCGGGCAATCCTCGCCTTTCATGACAAGACGGTAAGCTTGGCGCCTCCGGCCCGGATGCTAGGGTCGCGCCCTCAAGCTTTCGGAGCGCCGTCCTCATGATCCGTCCCGCCGCCAAGGCCGCCCTCGTCGCGCTGGCCCTTTCGACCACCGCTCTCTCTCCCTTGGCGCAAGCCCAGACCAAACCGGCTCCAGCGGCGGCGGCCGGCGTGACGGTGCCGCCGATCGTCTACAAGGAGCGGACCCTGGCCAACGGCATGAAGGTCTACACCTCGCGCGACGCGACCACGCCGAACGTGACGGTGCAGGTCTGGTACGGCGTCGGCAGCAAGGACGATCCGGAGGGCCGCTCGGGCTTCGCGCACCTGTTCGAACACCTGATGTTCAAGGCCACGCGCAACATGCCCAGTGAGACCTTCGACCGCCTGACCGAGGACGTGGGCGGCTTCAACAACGCCTCCACCTATGACGACTTCACCAACTACTACGAGGTCGTCCCCGCCAATCACCTGCAGCGCCTGCTGTGGGCCGAGAGCGAGCGCCTGAACTCGCTGGTCATCGACGACGCGGTGTTCAAGTCCGAGCGCGATGTGGTCAAGGAAGAGCTGCGCCAGCGCGTCCTGGCCAACCCCTACGGCCGGTTCTTCAACCTCTACATCACCCAGGCCTCGTTCGCCGACCATCCCTACAAGCGCCCGGGCATCGGCTCGATCGAAGAGCTGGACGCCGCCACCGTCGACGACGTGCGCGCCTTCCACGCCGCCTATTACCGCCCCGACAACGCCGCCCTGATCGTGGTCGGCAATTTCGACGAGGCCCAGCTCGACGCCTGGATCGACCAGTATTTCGCGCCGCTGAAGACGCCCGCCACGCCGATCAAGCAGGTCACGGTGGTCGAGCCGCCGCGCACCGGGTCCAAGACGATCACCACCTACGGCCCCAACGTGCCGCTGCCGGGCGTGGCCATGACCTGGCAGGCCCCGACCGCCGCCGATCCGGACGCCCCGGCCCTGGCCGTGCTGGACGCCATCCTCTCGGCCGGCAAGTCGTCGCGCCTGTACAACAGCTTGGTCTATGACCAGCAGATCGCCCAGACGATCTTCTCCTCGACCAGCACCAACGCCCAGCCGGGCATGTTCTACGTCGGCGCGATCATGGCCGGCGGCAAGACCGTGGAGCAGGGCGAGGCCTCGCTGAGCGCCCAGGTCGCCAAGCTGCGCACGACCCCGCCCACCGCCGCCGAGCTGGCCGAGGCCAAGACCGGCCTGCTGGCCGACGCCGTGCGCGGCCGCGAGACCATCGACGGCCGGGCCTTCGCGATCGGCTACGCCCTGCGCACCGAGGGCGACGCCGAGCGCGCCAACACCGACCTGGCCGCCCTGCAGGCGGTGACCGCCGCCGACGTCCAGCGCGTGGCCGCCAAGTATCTGGCCGACGACCGCAAGGTGACCGTCCGCTACCTGCCGGAATCGTCTAAGCCGGCCGGCGCCAAGGACCCGTTCGAGGCCCCCAAGCCGACCCCGTCGGTGACCTACAGCGGTCCGGTCACCACCCTGGCCCCGGAAGCCGAGCGCACGGTCCCGCCCGCGCCCGGCAAGCCGGTCTCGCCGATCCTGCCTGCGCCGGTCGAGAAGACCCTGGCCAACGGCCTGCGGGTGATCGTCGCCAAGTCCAGCGACCTGCCGCTGATCACCGCCGACCTGACCGTGCGCGGCGGGGCGGGATCCGATCCCGTCGGCCTGGCCGGCGTGTCCAGCCTGACCTCCGAACTGATGACCGAGGGCACCAAGACGCGCACCGCCACCCAGGTGGCCGCCGCCACCGAGGCCCTGGGCGCCGATCTGGAGGCCGCTTCGGGCTGGGAGGCCTCGTCCCTGACCCTCAGCGTCATCGCCGACAAGGCTCCTCAGGCCCTGGCGATCATGGCCGACGTCGCCCAGAACCCGACCTTCAAGGCCGAGGAGCTGGAGCGCGTGAAGGCCGAGACCCTGGACGGCCTGTCGGTCAGCTACCAGCGGCCCGGCGCGGTCGCGGGCTTCGTCGTGCCGACCGTGATCTACGCCGGCTCCGGCTATGGCCACGTCGCGGGCGGCACCCCCGGCTCGCTGCCGAAGATCCAGCGCGACGCCCTGGTCAAGACCCACGCCGCCAACTGGCGTCCCGACAACGCCATCCTGGTGCTGACCGGCGACCTGACGCCCGAACAGGGCTTCGCCCTGGCGGAGAAGGCGTTCGGCGGCTGGGCCAAGCCCGCCGGTCCGCCGCCGGCCCCGGTCAAGGGCCCGACCGGCTACGCGGCCAAGAACGTGCTGGTCGACCTGCCCGGCACCGGCCAGGCCGCGGTGGTGGTGGCCAAGCCGGCGATTCTGCGCGCCGACCCGCGCTACTATGCCGGCCTCGTGGCCAACGGCGTGCTGGGCGGCGGCTATTCCTCGCGCCTGAATCAGGAGATCCGCATCAAGCGCGGCCTGTCCTACGGCGCCGGCTCCGGCCTGTCGCCGCGCGCGGCGATCGGCGGCTTCACGGCCACCGTCCAGACCAAGAACGAATCCGCCGCCCAGGTGGTGGGCCTGATCAAGGACGAGCTGACGCGCCTGGCCGCCGAACCGGCCTCGACCGCCGAGCTGGCGGCGCGCAAGTCGGTGCTGGTCGGCGACTTCGGCCGCGACCTGGGCACCTCGGGCGGGCTGGCCGACATCCTGGGCAACCTGGCGATCTACGGCGTCCCGCTGAACGAGATCCAGGCCTATACCGGCAAGGTCGAGGCGGTCAGCGCCGCCGACGTCCAGGCCTTCTCCAAGGCCGTGCTGGACCCGACCCAGACCAGCGTCATCGTGGTCGGCGACGCCAAGACGATGGGCGAAAGCGTCAAGACGGCCCTGCCGGCCGCCGTGCAGATCCCGATCGACCAGCTGGACCTCGACAGCCCCACCCTCACGAAGGCCAAGTAAAGCGTGACCGACGACCGCCAGGCCGATCTGAAAAGCGAAGCCCAGCTCGCCTCGCCCTCCTATCGCCTGGCGGCGTTGGACCAGGACTTCCTGCTGGGCGAGTCGATGCGGGGCGTGCGGTTCCTGCTGGAGTTCGCCAAGGCCGACGAGGCCTTGCGGGCCTGGGGCGTGCGCTCGACCATCGTGGTGTTCGGCAGCGCCCGGGTCCGTGAGGACGGTCCCGGCGCGCAGGCCCGCTGGTACGCCGAGGCCCGGCGGTTCGGCCGCCTCGCGTCGGAGCGCGGCGGAGCGATCCACGCGACGGACGGCGTGCGCGACAACGTCATCGCCACCGGCGGCGGGCCAGGGGTGATGGAGGCGGCCAACCGCGGGGCCTGGGACGCCGGCGCCCCGTCGGTGGGCTTCAACATCACCCTGCCGCACGAGCAGCAGCCCAACCCCTACGCCACGCCGGACCTGTCGTTCCGCTTCCACTACTTCGCCATGCGCAAGATGCACCTGGCGATGCGGGCCAACGCCCTGGTGGTGTTCCCCGGCGGCTTCGGCACCTTCGACGAGCTATTCGAGATCCTGACCCTGCGCCAGACCGACAAGGCGCCGCGCATCCCCATCGTGCTGTTCGACGAGGCCTATTGGCGCTCGGTGGTCAATTTCGACAGCCTGGTCGAGCACGGCATGATCAACGCCGCCGACCTGGAGCTCTTCCGCTTCGCCGAGAGCGCCGAGACGGTGTGGTCCAGCCTGCTGGCCTGCGGCCTCAAGCCGGGCGAGTCGATCGAACTGGAGCCCGAGCAGGCGCCGCCGACGGAGCCGCCCACCCCATGACGGAAGTCGACGTCGCCATCATCGGGGCCGGGGCCGCTGGCCTGGCCGCCGCCTCCACCCTGGCGGCCGCGCCGCTGAACGTCTTGGTTCTGGAGGCCCAGGACCGGATCGGCGGTCGGGCCCATACCGCCCTGCTGGACGGCATGCCGCTGGACCTGGGCTGCGAGTGGCTGCATTCGGCCGACCGCAACCCGCTGGTCGAAAAGATCGCCGCCTCGGGCCTGACGATCGACAAGACCCCGCCGCCCTGGGCCCATCCGGAAGCCACGATCAACTTCAGCGCCGCCGAGCGCGAGGCCTATGGCGAGGCCTTCGCGGCGTTCGACGAGCGGGTCGAGGCGGCGGCCGGCCAAGCAGGGGACCAGCCCGCCTCGGACCTGCTGGAGCCCGGCGGACGCTGGAACCCCCTGCTGAACGCCTTCAGCGCCTACTACAACGGGGCCGAGTTCGACCAGGTCTCGGTCAAGGACTATGGGGCCTACGACGACAGCGAGCTCAACTGGCGGGTCGCGGAGGGCTATGGGGCCGGAATCGCCGGCCTGGCGCCGCGCGGCGTGCGGGTCGTCGGCGACTGTCCCGTCTCGCTGCTGCGCCATGACGGGCCTCGCCTGAGCCTGGAGACGGCCAAGGGGGTGGTCCAGGCCCGGGCGGCCATCGTCTGCATCCCCACGGCCCTCCTGGCCGCCGGAGCGCTGCGAATCCTGCCCGAGCTGCCCGCCAAGCTGGCCGCCGCCGAGGGCCTGCCGCTGGGCCTGGCCGACAAGGTGTTCCTGAAGCTGGACGAGCCGGACGCCTTCGCGGTGGAATCGATGGTCTACGGCGCGCCCGAGCGCACGGCGACCGGAGCCTATCACCTGCGCCCGCTGGGCCGGCCGGTGATCGAGGCGTTCTTCGGCGGCGCTCACGCGCGGTCGCTGGAGGCCGAAGGCCCCGGCGCGTCGGCGGCGTTCGCGATCGACGAGCTGGTCGGGGTCTACGGTTCGGGTCTACGCGGCCGAGTGTCGGTGCTGGCCAAGACGGCCTGGGCGTCCGATCCCTGGGCGCGGGGCTCCTATTCCCACGCCCTGCCTGGCCGGGCCGGCGAGCGGGCCGTTCTGGCCGCGCCGGTCGACGGACGGCTGTTCTTCGCCGGCGAAGCCTGCTCGCCGCACGCCTTCTCGACCGCCCACGGCGCGTGGGAGACGGGCGAGCGAGCGGCGCGCGAGGTGTTGGCGGCGTTGGGGGTCAGCGGGACCTAAGCCCTCCCCCTGTGGGGGAGGCGGCCGAAGGCCGGTGGGGGGATTGAGCTGAACCGGCCGATCACTCCCCCCTCCGATCGCTGCGCGATCACCTCCCCCACAGGGGGAGGGCCTATGAAATCAGGCCTTGGGCGCCGCCGGCTTGGCCAACAGGTCGCGGATCTCGGTCAGCAGCTTTTCCTCGGGCGTCGGGGCGGGCGGCGCTTCGGGCGCGGGATCCTCGGCGTCGGCGCGGCGGACCTGGTTGACCAGCTTGACCAGCAGGAACACCACCACGGCCACGATCAGGAACTGGATCACGGTGTTGATGAAGGCGCCGTACTGGATCGCCACCAGTTCGACCGCCTCGGTCGCCGGGTCCTCGGGCTTGAGCACCCACTGCAGCTTGGAGAAGTCCAGCCCGCCCATGGCCAGGCCGATCGGCGGCATGATCACCTGGTCGACCAGGCTCTTGACGATGCCGTTGAAGGCCGCGCCGATGATCACGCCGACGGCCAGGTCGATGACATTGCCGCGCGCGATGAACTCGCGGAATTCCTTGACGATGCTCATGCTGGACCTCTTCCGACTAGGGCCGGAAGGCTGAGCGCGTTCGCCCTCATGGGTCAAGCGTCGCCGGAAGTTCCTATTCGTCGGCGTTCAGGCGGCCGCGCAGTTCCTTGCCGCTCTTGAAGAACGGCACGTGCTTGGCGCGCACGTCGACGGTCTCGCCGGTGCGAGGGTTGCGGCCGGCGCGGGCCGGGCGCGAGCGCACCGACAGGGCGCCGAAACCGCGGAGCTCCACGCGGCCTCCTTCTTCGAGCGCACCGATCATGCGCTCAAGAATGACGCCGACAACGCGCTCGACGTCCTTCTGGGTCAGGTGCGGATTCTCGTTCGCGAGCCTGGCGATGAGTTCGGACTTGATCATCGATATCCCCGACGCGTCAAAGCGATCCTGGGGAGGCAGGACCCGGCGCGCGTGCGACCTTTGCCCAAGCAAGCCTGAGTCTTCAAGGGGAAAGCTTGCCTAACGGGGGCTTTTGAGTCGGGTGGGCGACACCGTGGACCGACCTCAAAGACCCTTCGGCGCCCGGACGATCTTGGCTTCCGCGGCGGCGTTGCGCAGCTGCCGGTTGGTCTCTTCCACCGCCGCGAACGGGATTTCGCGGGCTTGACTGACCGTCTCACGCTCGAAACGCGCGATGCCACCGGACAACGTGCTGGCCTGGACGCTCCGGGCGCCGCCGATCACCGCCGCGGCGTTCGGCCCCTTGATGCTGAACCCCTTGCCGGCGTTCGGCAGGACGATTTCGAACACGCCCTTTGAAAAGGTCGGATAGGCCACGGCGTAGGGCGCGTCGCTGTCGGGCCCCGGCTGGCGACGCGGCAGGGCCTTGGCCTGACCGTCTCCCGTGCCGGGGATCTGGAACTCCCGCACCCCCAGATCGTCGTTGAGCCGCCAATCCAGGGTCGCGTCGCCCGCCAGGGTCACGGTCATGGTCCCGTCGTCGGCGCGCGACCAGTCGACGGTCTTGAAATCGATCCAGCTGAGGCTCGAGGAAAAGCTCTGCTTGAGCGCGCGCTCGATGTCGGCGCGGCTGGCGGCCTCGGTCATCCGGCCGATGGCGCGCGCGCCCTCGCCCCGCACGGTGGTGGTCATCCGCGTGGGGGCCGGCGCGCCCAAGCCCGCCGAGGCGTCGATGCGCAGGACGACCTCGCTGTCCGGGAGCGTCAGCGTCGGCTGCACGATCTCGACCAGTCCGGTCCCGCCCGCCTGGATCGGCAGGCCCCAGCGGTAGCCGGGCGGACGCAGGGTCGCCAGTCCGCCCCGATCACCGGTGCGCGTGCCGTCCAGCCAGTAGTCGGCGCCGTCGATGTGGGCGCGCACCAGGACGTGATTGAACTGAGCGGCGGCGGGAACGCGGAGATCGAGGCCGTCGCCGCCCGCCGTGGCCACCAGGACCGGCTCGGCCTGGACGCTCAGCTCGCGCAGCAGCGCCAGCAGCAGCACCGTCTTGGCCTTGCAGTCGCCGAACCGCCGCGACCAGGTCTCGTCGGCCGGCGAGGGGCGATAGCCGCCCTCGCCCATGCCCAGGAACAGATAGCGGGTCTTGTCCTCGACCAGCTGCAGAGCGGCGAAGGCGCGGACCTTGGGATCCTGGCTGGCGGCGGCGATCTTCGCGGCCTCGGCCTTCAGCGGCGAGTCGGCGGCCAGGGTCGAGGCCTCGGTGAACAGCGGCGCCATCCGGGCCGAGATCTCGCTCCAGTCGCGGAAGGTCGACGCCTCCAGCTGGCCCACGCGCTGGAACCGGGCCGGCGCGCCGACCGGCGGCCTGGGCGCGGTGACATTGGCGACGTCGACCAGCAGCTCGTGGGTCTTGCCGCTGATCGAGACCTTGGGCTCCGGAAAGCCCGCCGTCGCCTTCCAGGCCATCGGGACGCCGTCCGGCCACAGCAGGCGCACCCGATAGCGCGCCGCCGCGCCCGCCCAGCCCATGCGCTCGGAATCGTTGGCGCGGCCGCCGAACAGCGGCTCGTTGTGCTGCAGGCTGTAGGACCAGTCGACCACGTCGCCGACCTGCAGGTCGTTGAGCTGGAGGCTGGCGGTCATCCGCCCGTCCAGCATGGCCCGCTCCATGTTCTTCTCGCGCCGCAGGACCAGGACGTCCTTGCCGCCCTTGAGCAGGTCGATCGTCTGGCCGTTCCGCACGATGCTCAGGCCGTGCAGGGTGAGCTTCTCGCGCGCGGGGTCCCAGGTCATCGACCGCGAGCCCGAGCCCGCCAGCCCCTCGGGCTTGGCGATCCGCACGACACGGCGGTTGTAGTAGGTGAAGCCCTGGGGATCGGCGAGGGCCTGGTTGTCGTCCAGCAGCATCTGGACGGCGGGCGGCGGCTGGCCGTCGTCGGGCGCGGCTGGGATCGGGGCCTGCTGAACCCATTTTGCGGGCGGGGCGTAGACCGGCTTGTCGTCGGCTCTGGCCAGGCTCGCGCCGAACATGCCCCAGGCGAGGATCGCGGCAGCGGCCGCCAAGGATTTCAGCACGCGAACGCCCCCAGAAGCCACGCGGCGCACAGGCGCCAAGCCACAACCTTAGGCAGTCGTAGCAAGCTTCCGGACAAAAGAAAACGGCGGCCGGATCGCTCCGGCCGCCGTTCCATTTCTGCTTTCGCTGTAAGGCGAAGGCTTAGTCCTTGGTGGCCCGCTCGCGCAGGGCCGCGCCGAGGATGTCGCCCAGCGAAGCGCCGGAGTCCGACGAGCCGAACTGCTCGATGGCTTCCTTCTCTTCGGCCATTTCCAGCGACTTGATCGACATCGAAACGCGGCGAGCCGCCTTGTCGATGTTGGTGATCTGAGCGTCGACGCGGTCACCCACGGCGAAGCGCTCGGGGCGCTGTTCCTGACGGTCGCGCGACAGGTCCGACTTGCGGATGAAGGCGGTCATCAGGGCGTCGTCTTCACCGAAGCGAACTTCGATGCCGCCGGTGGTGACTTCAGTCACCGTGACGGTCACGGTCTGGTTCTTGCGGTAGGTGTCGCCCGACATCGGATCGCCGCCCAGCTGCTTGATGCCCAGCGAGATGCGTTCCTTCTCGACGTCGACGTCCAGGACCTTCGCCTTGACGATGTCGCCCTTCTTGTAGCGAGCCATGGCTTCTTCGCCCGACGCGCTCCAGTCGATGTCCGACAGGTGCACCATGCCGTCGATGTCGTTGTCGAGGCCGATGAACAGACCGAATTCGGTCGCGTTCTTGACTTCGCCTTCGACGGTCGAGCCGACCGGGTGGGTTTCCAGGAAGGAATCCCACGGGTTGGCCAGGGCCTGCTTCAGGCCCAGCGAAACGCGGCGCTTGGACGGATCGACGTCCAGCACGACCACGTCGACTTCTTGCGAGGTCGAGACGATCTTGCCGGGGTGGACGTTCTTCTTGGTCCAGGACATTTCCGAGACGTGCACCAGGCCTTCAACGCCGGCTTCCAGCTCCACGAAGGCGCCGTAGTCGGTGATGTTGGTGATGCGGCCCGTGAACTTGGCGCCGACCGGGTACTTGGCTTCAACGCCGTCCCACGGATCCGACTGCAGCTGCTTCATGCCGAGGCTGATGCGCTGGGTGTCCGGGTTGATCTTGACGATCTGGACCTTCACGGTGTCGCCCACGGCGAGCACTTGGCTCGGGTGGTTGACGCGCTTCCAGCTCATGTCGGTGACGTGCAGCAGGCCGTCGATGCCGCCCAGGTCGACGAACGCACCGTAGTCGGTGATGTTCTTGACGACGCCTTCGCGGATTTCACCCTCTTGCAGCTGCGACACCAGTTCGGTGCGCTGCTCGGCGCGGGCTTCTTCCAGGATGGCGCGACGCGAGACGACGATGTTGCCGCGCGGACGGTCCATCTTGAGGATGGCGAAGGGCTGTTCCTTGCCCATGAGCGGGCCGACGTCGCGCACCGGGCGGATGTCGACCTGCGAGCCGGGCAGGAACGCCGAGGCGCCGCCCAGGTCGACGGTGAAGCCGCCCTTGACGCGACCGACGATGGCGCCGAGCACGGGTTCGTTCTTGGCGTAGACGCCTTCCAGACGGGTCCAGGCTTCTTCGCGCTTGGCCTTTTCGCGGCTGATGACCGCTTCGCCGAGGGCGTTTTCCAGGCGTTCCAGGAAGACTTCGACCGAGTCGCCGACCTTGATGGTGGGCTTGCCGGTTTCGTCGACGCCGAATTCCTTCTGGGGAACGCGGCCTTCGGTCTTCAGACCGACGTCGATGATCGCGAAGTCCTTCTCGATCCCGACAACGATGCCCTTGACGACGGTGCCTTCCTGGAAGTCGCGGCCGCCCATGGAATCGTTCAGCAGCGCTTCGAAATCGTCGCGCGTCGGGTTGAAGCTCATATCGTCAGCCATGCTGATGTTTAGTCTCGTGTTGAGGGAAGCCCTGCGGTGAGCGCCGCCGGATGACGGTTCTCGGGATTCCGGATGATGTGAGGTTTCTCGTGCGGTCCGGCGCTTCCAAAGCGGCGGCGAGGCGGGCGGTGGATTAGCCCGGGAGGTTTCCCGACCGGGCGCGCGCCGTCTCGACAATGCGGCGAGCCGCATCGAAGGCCTGCTCTATAGTCATTTCCGACGTATCAAGCAAGACGGCGTCCGGGGCTTGCGTCATCGGCGCGCTGGCCCGGCCGCCGTCGCGCTCGTCGCGTTTGCGGATGTCGGCCAGGATCTCGTCGAAGGTCACGGCCTCGCCCTGGCCGACCAGCTGCTTCCAGCGGCGGTCGGCGCGGACCTCGGGGGTGGCGGTCACGAACAGCTTGGCCGGAGCCTCGGGAGCGATGACCGTGCCGATGTCGCGGCCGTCGATCACGCTGCCGGGCTCGCGGCCGGCGAAATTACGCTGCAGGTCGAACAGGGCCGCGCGGACGCCCGGATGGACGGCCACCCGGCTGGCGGCTTCGCCGGCCTGGCGGGTGCGGACCTCGGGCATTTCCAGCTCGGCCAGCTCCAGGCCGCGCGCCGCGGCCTCGGCGCCGATCGCGTCGTCCAGGTCGCCGTCGGCGTTCAGCAGGCGCACGCCCACCGCCCGATAGAGCAGGCCGGTGTCCAGCATCGGATAGTCGTAGAGCCTGGCCAGACGGCTGGCGACCGTGCCCTTGCCCGAGGCGGCGGGACCGTCGACGGCGATGACGAAAGCCATGGTCAGGCTTCTCCGATCGTCCCGCCCAGGCCGCGCATCATGTCGGCGAAACCGGGGAAGCTGGTGGCGATCATGCCGGGCTCGTCGATCGACACCGGCGACTGGGCGGCCATGCCCAGGATCAGGTGGCTCATGGCGATCCGGTGATCGCCGTGGGTCTCGACCATGCCCCCGCCGCGCGGCGCCTGGCCCGTCCCGCGGACGATGAAGCCTTCGGGCTCCTCCTCGACGTCGACGCCGCAGGCTTCCAGGCCGGCGGCGGTCAGGGCGATGCGGTCGCTTTCCTTGACGCGCATCTCGCCGACGCCGCGCATGATCGTCTCGCCCGTCGCGAAGGCCGCGGCCACGGCCAGGATCGGATATTCGTCGATCATCGCCGGGGCGCGCTCGGGCGGCACGACGACGCCCTTCATGTTCGGCGAGTAGCGGGCGGTGATGTCGCCGACCTGTTCGCCGCTGCTGTCGCGGACGTTCGAGATCACCAGGTCCGCGCCCATCTCCTGCAGGGTGGTGAACAGGCCCGTGCGCAGTTCGTTGAGCATCACGCCCTCGACCGTCACTTCCGAACCGGGGACGATCAGGCCGGCCACCAGCGGGAAGGCCGCCGACGACGGGTCGCCCGGCACGGCCACATGGGTCCCGATCAGCTTCTGGCCGGCGGGCAGGCGGATATGCCGCACGCCGTCTTTGTCCTCGACGATCACCTCGGCCCCGAAGGCCCGCAGCATGCGCTCGGTATGGTCGCGGGTGGCTTCCGGTTCGATCACCTCGACCCCGCCCTCGGCGTGCAGGCCGGCCAGCAGCACGGCCGACTTCACCTGGGCCGAGGCCATCGGCAGCTTGTATGACAGGCCACGCAGGTTGCCGCCCTTCAGGGTCAGCGGCAGGCGGCCCTTGTCGCGGCCCAGCCAGGTGGCGCCCATCCGGGCCAGCGGATCCAGCACCCGGCTCATCGGCCGGCCACGCAGGGAATTGTCACCAGTGAAGGTGGCGCACAGCGCGAAACCCGCCGCCGCGCCCATGATCAGCCGCACGCCGGTGCCGGCGTTGCCGCAGTCGACCACGTCGGAGGGCTCGACGAAGCCGCCCTGGCCCTCGATCCGCCAGCGGCCGCCGCCTTCCTGTTCGACCCGCGCGCCGAAGCTGCGCATGGCCTGGGCGGTCGCCAGGACGTCGGCGCCCTCCAGCAAACCCTCGACCGTGGTGGTTCCCGAAGCCAGCGCGCCGAGGATCATCGAACGGTGGGAAATCGACTTGTCGCCCGGCGCGCGAACCGTCCCGCGGAGGGGCCCACCGGGGGTGCTCTTCAATCCAGCCGCCGTCATGCCGCCACCGGCCTCCGTATCACGCGCTTTTCACGAGGGGATTGCTTTTGACAGCGGCCCCCGGCCATGGCAAGTGACCCGCCGCTTTCCCCATCTGGATCAAAGGGTCGCCAACTTGGCCAATCCCGAACTGGGCGCAAAACAAATTTGCCCCAACTGCCAATCGAAATTCTACGATCTGGGCCGCCGCCCGGCCGTTTGTCCGAAGTGCGGCGAGTCGTTCGATCCCGAAGAGGCGCTGAAGTCGCGCCGCGTCCGTGCTCGCGCCGTCACCCCGGACTACGACGCCGAGGACGAGAAGCCCGCTCCCCCTCCCAAGGAGGAGGACGGCTACGAAGACGAGGTCGATGAGACCCCGGAAATCGACGAAGCCGCCGAGGAAGTCGTCGAACCCGACGACGACGACAGCGACCCGACCGTCGCCCCGGCCCCGGCCGCCGACGACCTGGGCGTCGACTTCTCGGAAGACGAGGATCTCGCCGAGGACGAAGCCGACGACGTTCCGTTCCTCGAGGACGAAGACGACGAGGACGTCCTGGAAGACGAAATCGAAGGCCTGCCGGGCGCGGACGACGACGACTAAACGTCACCTGCGCCTGTCGGAAAATTGATCGAACAACGGTCCGAAAAATTTTCCAAAAAAAGTGCGCCGGGAGGGTTGATCCAAAAATCCTCCCGGCATAGGTTCCGCGCCTCTTCGGGGGCCACCCACTCGGAACCGCCGGAGACACTGAGGAATTCTAGGTTTCCCCACTCGGAAATCTTTGAACCTTGGGGCTTTAGCTCAGCTGGTAGAGCGCTTGCATGGCATGCAAGAGGTCAGCGGTTCGACTCCGCTAAGCTCCACCAAGACGGCCGCTTCCCTAAAGGGAGCGGCCGTTTCCATTTCCGGCGCCCGGTTCGGCGGCGCCGAGGCGCCCCGGTCCGCCAAGGGCGCGGACGCAACTTCCCCGATAAAAACGACTTCGGCTTGCAGCGGTTTGGCGCTCAGACTGTTTTCCGTGTTCGGAGGCTGTTCATGCGACCCATTTCCCCACCCGCCCTCGCCGTCATCGCGACCCTGCTGCTGGCGACCCCGGCCCTGGCCCAGACCGAGCCCTCCAAGACCCAGCAGGTCGAGGAGAGCGCCTCGAAGGTGGTCACCGCGCCGCTCAAGGACGTCGGCGTGGTCAAGGACAAGATCCCCCAGGTGCTGATCGACGCCCGGACCGGGACCTACGTCCTGCCCTCGCCCCTGACCTGCAAGACGATCTTCGACGCCGTCGACGCGCTCGACGCCGAGCTGGCGCCGGACCTCGACGCCGACTCCACCCGGATCAAGAGCGGCATGTCGGCGACCGAACTCGGCGAGACCGTGGTCCACGGCCTGATGCCTATGCGCTCGTGGGTCCGCAAGCTCAGCGGCGCCGAGAAGAACGCCAACGAGGTCCAGGCGGCGATCGTGGCCGGCTCGATCCGGCGCGGCTACCTCAAGGGCGTGGGCCTGGGCATGCACTGCAAGCCGCCGGCGGCTCCGCTGGGGGTGACCTTGCCGACGGCCGCACCGGCCAAGGCCAAGCCCAAGAAGCGCTAGGCCCGCCAGAGCTTCCGCGCCTCCTCGGCCACGACGTCGGGATATTCCTCGGGCCAGAACAGCTTGGCTTTGGGAAGCCGGCGCACGCCCTTCGAGTTCGGCAGGACAGCGTCCAGATAGTCCGGGCTCTCCTTGGCGAAGATGTCGTCGGCCATGCCCCAGACGATGCGGGTGGGGACCTTGCACGTGCGCAGCGACGCCTCGATCCCGGCCAGGGGATTGGGGTCCAGGCCCAGGGTGTAGGCGTTGACCAGGGCCTTGCTGGCCGGGGTGGCGACCAGCGGACCGAAATACATCTGGATCGCCGCGTCGGTGGGCTGGCTGGGGTCGGAGAAGCACATGCCGCCGAAGCCTTCCGGCGAACGCGCCAGCTTGGGGTCCTGGAACCACGGAACCAGCCATTGGTCGGGATAGGTCCCCTCCCGGGCCAGGGCCAGCACCGGCTGCAGGGCCGGCGGCGGGCTGTCGGGCTCGACGTCGCAATTGGTCAGCAGCATCGTGCGGACCCGGTTCGGGAAGCGGGTGACGAAGATCTGGGCCACGGCCCCGCCGCTGTCGCTGGCGACCAGGTCGACCGAGGCGATCCCGAGGGCATCGAGGAACGCCGCCAGCATGTCGGCCTGGTCGGACGGCGTGACGCCCTGGCCGGCGGCGACGCGGGTGAAGCCCAGGCCCAGGGAGTCCGGCGCGATGCAGCGGCGCTCGCCCGACAGCCGATCAAAGGCCCCTCGCCATTGGAACCCGTTGAGCGGGAAGCCGTGCAGGAACAGGGCGACCGGGCCGGCGCCGCGCTCGACATAGGCGATGTCGCCGAACCTGGTAGGCAGGTAGCGGCGCTCGGCGTTCCAGGCGCGCGCGGCCTTGGCGTCGTCCTCGGCGCGGGGCAAGGCCCCCTCGGCTTGGGCCGAGCCGGCGGCCGCCACGGCCAGAAGACTCATGGCGGTCAGGAACTGTCGTCTTTGCATCGTCCGATCCTCATGACGGGGACGGAAGGTCCCGGTTGCTGGAGGACTAGGACCGCGCGATCACCGGCTCCATGACTTGCGAGGTTATGGCGATCATGCGCGGCGCGGTTAGTGTCAGGTCATGAACACGATGACCTCGCCGCCGCCCCGCTCCGCCCCCGCCGCGGCCGATCACCCCCTGGGCGACCTGCTTCGCCAGTGGCGGAGCACGCGCCGGATGAGCCAGATGGATCTCGCGCTGGAGGCCGGGATCTCGACCCGCCACCTCAGCTATGTCGAGACCGGCAAGGCGCGGCCCAGCCGTGAGCTGGTCGCCCTGCTGGCCGGGGCGCTGGACATGCCCATGCGCGACCGCAACGCACTGCTGGTCGTCGCCGGCTACGCGCCCGGCTATCGCGAGACGCCCCTGTCGGATCCGCAGATGGCGCTGATGCGACGGGCCATCGAGTTCATCCTGGGCCAGCAGGAGCCCTTCCCCGCCTTCGTGGTGAACCGGCACTGGGATGTGCTGATGGCCAACCAAGGTCTGTTGCGGCTGTTCGGCTGGCTGCGCGACGGGGTCCAGCCGCACGGCAACATCATGCGCCAGGTGTTCGACCCGGCCGACATGCGGCCCTTCGTCGAGAACTGGGAGGAGGTGGCCGGCGACCTGATCAGCCACCTGCATCACGAAGCGGCCACAGACAAGACCTCGCGCGCCCTGCTGGACGAGGTGCTGGCCTATCCGGACGTGCCGATCCGCTGGGAACGACGGCAGCTGGGCGCCGCGCCCCTGCCGCTGCTGACCGTGACCTTCCGCAAGGGCGACCAGCGCCTGACCTTCTTCTCGACCCTGACCACCTTCGGCACCTCGCGCGACATCACGCTGGAGGAGCTGCGGGTCGAGTGCATGTTCCCCGCCGACGATGCGACGGCGGCCTTCTGCAAGGCGCTGGCGGAAAAGGACGCCTGAGCGCAATACAACCTCTGGCGCCAAACTTGCTGCATGGATCGCAAGCAGGAGGGGCGACCATGGACATCGGCGCGAGCGGCATCCAACGCGAAAGCCGCATCACGACCCTGAAACCGCTGGATCTAGGCGGCATGGCCATGCTGGCCGCCGTCAAGGACCAGGCGTTCAAGGCTTTCGACGCCGACCGGGACGGCAAGGTCTCGGCGCAGGAGATCGCCAAGCTCGGCAATAACGACCCGGACAAGCTTGCCGACAAGCAGGCTCTGGTCTCGGCTTTCGACAGCAATGGCGACGGCGCGCTGGACACCAGCGAATTCGGCGCCTCCAGGCTGCTGGACGGCAAGAACCTGCAGACCTTGCTGGGCGTGCAGGACGAGGCGGGCATGGCCAACTGGCTGATCGCCCGGGCCGACACCGACGGCGACGGGACCTTGTCCGCCGACGAGTATGCGGGCGTGGCCTCGCCCATCGCCCGCTCGGGCCGGATCGTGGACGGCAAGAGCGTCTGGGACCCGGTCGAAGACGTCAACGCCCAGCATTTCGGCGGGACCGACGCCGACAAGGACGGGCAGCTGTCGGCGGAAGAGCTGGCGACCAAACTCAAGGCCGCGCCGCAACTCATCCGGCTCGCCGGCACCAGCCAGGCGGCCGGCGTCCTGTCCACGCGCGGCGACACCGATGGCGACGGCGCCCTGTCGGCCGACGAACTGACGGCGGCGGTCAAGGCCCAGAACCTCGACCCGAGCGACGTCGGCGACCTGATGCGATCGGCCGACCGCGACGGGGACGCGAAGCTCTCCGCCGGCGAACTGCAAGCGGCCGCCAGACGCCACCCGCTGCTTTTCATGCGCGACCAGATCAGCGGCGCGCCCGTCCCGCCCTCGAGCGGCGAGATGCTGCTGAGCCGGCTCCTGCACTCGACCATGCGCGGCCTGAGCGACCAGATGGCCTCGGAACTGGGCGGCGCCCTGAACCGGACGGCTTAAGCGCCGCGGGCCACGAACCAGCCGTTGCGGAAGCCCTGGTCGGCCTTGCCATAGGTGAAGGCCTGGCCCTCGGGCATGGTGAAGCGGCCGCCGGCGGCGACCAGGATGGCGTGACCGGCGGCGGTGTCCCACTCCATGGTCGGCCCATGGCGCGGATAGATGTCGGCCGCGCCCTCGGCGATGCGGACCAGCTTGATCGAGCTGTCCATCGGCGCGCGCAAGCTGAAGCCGTACTGGGCCGCCAGTTCGGTCGCCCGCTCCTCACTCATGGTGTGGCTGACCAGGGCCAGGGCCTGGCCTTCGGGCCAGGCGCGAACCTGGACCCGGGTGTCCGCGCCGCCGGGGGTCTCGCGCTTGAGCACGCCCTGGGCGTCGGTGAACCAGACCTCGCCCGTCGCCGGGGCGCAGATCGCGCCGGCCACCGGAACGCCGTTGTCGATCAGGCCGATATTGACCGTGAAGTTGGGATCGCCGCGCACGAAGGCCTTGGTGCCGTCCACCGGATCGACCAGGAAGAACCGCGGGCCGATGGCGTCGGGCGTGCCGAACTCGCTGGCATGCTCTTCCGAGATCGCCGGGATCTCGGGGAAGCGCTCGGCCAGCCGGGCCAGGATCAGGCGCTCGCCGGCCTTGTCGGCCTCGGTCACCGGGCTCTCGTCGGCCTTGCGGACCACGTCCAGCTCGGTGCGCCAGAACGGCAGGATGACCTCGGCGGCCGCCTCGACGATCGTCGCCAGGTCGCGGCCGTAGTCGGCCAGGTTCACAAAAGTCATTTAGGTCCCCCGGGGATCGTCGCCGACGAACAGCAAGGTGACGCGCGTCGCGTCCACCGTCTGCTTGCCGGCGTCTTCGAAATTGACGGTCACGCGATGGCCGATCACCGACTGCACCTGGCCCAGACCCCAGTCGGGCTGGTCGGGATGGCGCACGAGGACGCCCGGCTCGAGAAACGGATCCATGACGGGCTCCTGATAGGCTGCCAGCAGCGTTTGCCAAAGTCCCAAATCACGCCAAAGATCGCGCCATGACCGACGCCGACGCTCCCACCCCCGCCACCCCGTCTCCTGGCGACGCTCCCGAGCTGAACGTCAACGGGCCGGACTTCGCCGCCCTGGTGGCCGCCCGCCTCTGTCACGACTTCATCAGCCCGGCCAGCGCCATCGTCTCGGGCCTGGACCTGCTGGAGGACCCCTCCGCCCAGGACATGCGCGAGGACGCCATGAGCCTGATCTCGTCCAGCGCCCGCAAGCTGGCCGACCTGCTTCAGTTCACGCGGGTGGCGTTCGGCGCCTCGGCCTCGGCCGAGAACTTCGACTCCCGCGAGCTGGAGAAGCTGGCCCAGGGCGTGTTCGCCCATGTGCGCCCGACGATGGACTGGGCCATCCCGCCGTCGACGATGAACAAGGCCAGCGCCCGCGCCATCCTCAACATCGCCCAGATCGCCGCCAGCGCCCTGCCGGCCGGCGGCAAGGCGACGCTGCGGGCCGTGGTCGCCGACGACCGGGTGGCGATCACCGCCGACGCCGTCGGTCCCCGCGCCCGCCTTCGTCCCGAGGTTCTTGCGGGCCTGAAGGGCGAGGCCCTGGCCGAGGGCCTGGGCGGCCCGTGGGTGCAGGCGGCCTATCTGACCGCCCTGGTCCGCGCGGCCGGCGGCCAGGTCGGCGTCGAGCTGGGCGAGGACCAGGTCACCCTGGCGGCCTGGGTCCCGGCCTGAACTTTTCCGGGGGATAAAACCCCGAAGATCGCGATCACCGTCACCGCTCCTTAACTCCCTCCGCCGCAAGGTGAGGGGATTGTATTGGAGCGTGCCGTGAAGACCTGTCTCGTCGTCGACGACAGCCGGGTGATCCGCAAAGTCGCCCGGCGCGTCCTGGAAGACATAGGCTTCGAGATCGCCGAGGCCGCCGATGGCGTGGAAGCCCTGGCCTGGTGCCGGGCGGCGATGCCCGACGCCGTGCTCCTGGACTGGAACATGCCGGTGATGAACGGGATCGAGTTCCTGCGCCACCTGCGCCAGGAACCGGGCGGCGAAGGCCCGACCGTGGTCTTCTGCACCGTCGAGAACAAGATCGAGGCCATCCGCGAGGCGCTGGACGCCGGCGCGGACGAGTACATCATGAAGCCGTTCGACGGCGACATCATCGCGGCGAAGTTCGCCGAGGCGGGCCTGCTGTGACGCCCGAGGACATGGACCTGCTGGCCGCCCTGGCCCGCCAGCGCGCCGGTCTGCGGATCGAGAGCGACAAGGCCTATCTGGTCGAGAGCCGGCTCAATCCCCTGGCCCGCCGCGAAGGCTTCGACTCGATCGAGGCGATGATCGCCGCCCTGCGCGCCCATCGCGAGGACCGCCTGATCTGGGCCGTCGTCGAGGCCCTGACCCTGAACGAGACCGCGTTCTTCCGCGACCGCGAGGTCTTCGCCCAACTGCGCGACGAACTGCTGCCGACCCTGTCCAAGCTGGTGCGCAAGCGGCCGATCCGCATCTGGAGCGCCGCCTGCTCGACCGGCCAGGAAGTCTATTCCCTGGCCATGACCGCCGAAGAATCCCGCGACATCGCGCCCGGGGCCCGGTTCGAATTCTTCGGCTCCGACCTTTCCGACCGTTGCCTGGAGAAGGCCCAGAGCGGCCTCTACACCCAGTTCGAGGTGCAGCGCGGCCTGCCGATCCGTGCGCTGGTCAAGCACTTCGAGAACCAGGACGAGATGTGGGCGATCAGCCCCCGCATCCGCCAGTCCGTGCGCTGGCGGCGGATCAACCTGCTGGCCGACCTGTCCTCGATGGGCAAGTTCGACGTCATCCTGCTGCGCAACGTCCTGCCCGGCCTGGATCCCAGCGTGCACGGCCGGGTGATCGAAAGCCTGGCTGCCCGGCTGGAGGACGACGGCGTGCTGCTGGTCGGCAGCGGCGAGTCCCTGGAGGGCGTCACCGGCGCCGTGCGGGCGATCGCCGGACGATCGGGCCTGTTCACCCGCGCCGCGGCCTGACGCTTCCAGGCCGGTTCAGGCCTGGGCCGTTCCCAGCTTCGCGCCTTGCTCGCGCCAGAACGCCAGCATCCGATCCCAGGCCGTCGCCGGCTCGCGTTCGGGCAGCGCCTTGACCAGCTTGCGATAGAGCGTCTGGACCGGTCCCGGCGCCGTCAGCGTCGCGGAGAGGTCCAGGGCCTCGATCATCGACACGGCTTCCTTGCGGTAGTCGACCGGCAGCCTGCCGGCATGCGGCGCGGGCGTGCGGCAGTCGCCGAAGTCCAGCTTCACCCCGGTCAGCACCTCGATCGCCGTGGCCATGGTGCGGGCGTATTCGGGGTCCGCGCCCAGCCGGTCCACGTCGACCACCAGATCGGCGCGCGGCAGGGCCGCCACATAGGACAGCACATAGACGGCCAGGAAGGCGGCGAACGACACCCGGGCCGGCGCGCGTTTCAGCCGCTTGCGCACGGCCTGGATGCGCTCGAACAGGTCGCCCTTGGCCGCCGTCAGCCCCAGCCGCCGGGCCCCGGCCTCACCGCCCGCGGTCTCGGACAGGATCACGTACTGGCAGAGCTCGAAATAGGTCGGCCGGGGCCGCTTGCGCAGCGAATAGAACGACCGCCACTGCTGCACGGGATCGCGGATCAGCACGATGTGGGTGCCGCCGAACCGCCGCCGCAGCCAGCCGATCCGACCCAGGGTCCGGCAGCAGGCCAGCACTGGCGTGCGATCCTCGCGCCGCGCCGCCTCGATCAGGGTCTCGACATAGGCGGCCTGGCCCGGATCCTCGTGATCGGCCGGCAGGAAATAGTCGTCCAGGGCCAGGCGCGTCTCGAAACCGTGGACGCCGCCCTCCGGCCGCAGCAGGCCGGAAAATTCCGACAGGTAGGGCAGGCCTTCGTTCGGATGGCGCAGACCGCTGGTGGACGGCCGCTCCCGTTCGATCCACTCCGGCGTCAACCGCGCCAGCTGCTCGTGCCAGGGCTCGTAATAGGCCATCACCTCGGGAACGGCGCGGAAGCGATGCCAGACGTAGGTGCTGGAGCATCGCCAGCCGCTATGGACGAAGATCGGCGCGGAAGAAGGACGCGGCAATTTGAGATCACACCCGTGGAACAGACGACCACAGGCTGAAGCCCCAGCGTGGCTGGCGGATATCGGTTCGGGCTGGATTGGGGCGAGATTTGTAACCGGTGCGCCACCGGTGAAATCGATTGTTACGAAGGATGGCCCGGATTTACCGGATCGTCTTCAAATTGTATCTTTGAAACAAAACCTAGGATAGATTTCACGGAATCCTGGGCACGAAAAAGCCCGCCGATCGGAAATCGGCGGGCTCGATCGAAGGTCCGGCGAACCGGACTCCGGAATGGACTACTTGGCGTCCTTGGCGGTGTCGCTGACGGCGCCGCCGACCGACGAGACGTCCTTGCCGGCGCCTTCGACGGTGTTGCAGGCGGCGACGCTGAGGCTGGCGGCGATCGCGGCCAGAATGATGAGCTTGCGCATGGGTCTTCTCCGGTGATCGCCCCAAATGGGCGTCTAGGTGTTGCCCCTCTTGAACGTGGACGGCGCAGCTAGGTTCCGGTGATGGCGGGCTCGGCCGGCGGGACCAACGGCGTCGGGAAGATCAGGCGCACCAGGAGGCCGCCGGCCGGCGAGGTGTCGAACAGCAGCTTGCCGCGCAGCTGACGGGCGAAGGCGGTCATCAGGGTTCGACCCACGCCCTCGACCGGGCCCTTGGGCGCGCCGGGACCGTCGTCGCCGATCGCCAGCTCGGCTTCCTCGCCGCGCACGAAGAACTCGACCGTCAACGTGCCGCCGCGTTCGGCCAGGGCATGCTTCTGGGCGTTGGTGATGGCCTCGACCGCGAACAGGGCCAGGGGCGCCAGGCGGTCGGGATCGATGACCAGCGGGTCGGCGTGGACCTCGGTGCGGATCGGCCCGCCGGTCGACATGTCGCCGGCCAGCAGCAGGGCGGTCAGCTCCTCCAGGAACGGGCGCAGGTCCACGCGTTTGAGGTCGGGGCCCTGGTAGAGCGCGCGGTAGATCTGGGCCAGGGCGGTGATCCGCTGGCGGGTGTCGTTCAGGGCGGTGCGGGCGGCGGGATCGGTCAGGGCCCGTTGCTGCATGTTCAGCAGGCTGGAGATGATCTGCAGGTTGTTCTTCACCCGGTGATGGATCTCGCGCATCAGCGCGTCCTTCTCGCCCAGGCTGTCGCGCAGCGAGGCGTCGCGGGCGACGATGGCGGCGGCCATGTCGTCGAGCGTGGCGGCCAGTTCGCGGATTTCGGGCGGGGCGCGCTCGGCCTGAAGCGGCCGCACGGTGAACCGCCCCCGGGCGTAGATGGCCGCGACCCGGCGCAGATAGACGATCCAGCGGATCACCGCCTGTTCGGTGGCGTAGACCACCGCCGCCAAGGCCAGGACGAAGGCCAGCAGCGGGGCCAGCAGGCGCAGCATCGGGTTCAGCCACGCCCAGGACGCCAGGCCTGGGGCCTTGGCCGACAGGATGACGAACACCTCCTCGCCGACCAGGGGCGCGGCCGAGAAGTCGCGGGGGCGATCGTCGGCGTCGCGCCCCGACCACAGGGCCGAGCCGTTCTTGATGGTCTGGTCGCGCCAGGCCGTGGACGGCGTGCCGAACGCCCGCCGGTTGGTCGCCGCGAAGACGTGGCCCTCGGAGTCGGCCAGGGCCACCTCGGCGCCGCCCGGCAGGTAGCGGTTGGCGGTTTCGGGCTGGATGGTCGACAGGGTCAGCACGGCGGCCATGGCCCCGTCGAAGCGGCCGTCGCGCTTTTCGGCCCGCACCGCCGTCAGGACCGCGGGCTCGTCGGCGTAGTCGACGCCGGGAATGCTGGCCACGACCATGTGCGATCCGGCGGCCAGGCGCTGGAACCAGCGGCGATTGGCGCGCGTGGCGTCGGGCGGCGTGGTGGCGGCCGCGCAGGACACCCGGCCATAGGCGTCGAAGCGGATCAGGTTGGCGTAGCCCGGCAGGCGTTGCTTCACGGTGCCCAGGCGCTGGGTGCATTCCAGCCCGACCGAGCCCGGACCCAGGGTCTGGAGCAGGACGCCGGCCGCCTCGATGCGGGCGCGGGCGATCGCGGCGCTGCGGCCGGCCGCCAGCTCCAGGCTCTGGCGACGCGAGTCGGCCTCGGCCTTGAACGCGAACACCGATTGCAGGACGCCGAGGATCAGGACGGGCAAGAGCGCGAGGAACAGCGCGCCCGCCAGTCGAACCCGGATGGACCCGACCGCCCCGGCGCCTCGCCCTAGAAGAGACTTCACCGCAGGGTGCTCAGTCTCTCCGCGTCGGCCAGGATGGCGTACATGGCGTCGCCGGCGGCGGCGCCGTCGCGGTCATAGGCGCCGGCCTCGAGAATCGCCTGCAGGGCTCGCCGCGCCCGGCTCACCCGGCTCTTCACCGTGCCCACGGCGCAGCCGCAGATCTCGGCCGCCTCTTCGTAGGCGAAGCCGCCGGCCCCGACCAGGATCAGGGCTTCGCGCTGTTCAGGCGGCAGCATGGCAAGGCTGAGCCGCAGCTCGTCCAGGGCCACAGGCGCCTCGGGATCATCGACCGCCACCAGGGTGCGTTCGGCCGCTTCCTGGTCGAGCTGGCTCTGACGCCAGGACCGGCGCTTTTCCGAATAGAACTGGTTGCGCAGGATCATGAAGGTCCAGGCCTTCATGTTGGTGCCCAGCTGGAAGCTGGCGCGGGCGTCCCAGGCCTTCATCATGGCGTCCTGCGCCAGGTCGTCGGCCGCGGTGGGATCGCCCGTCAGGGTTCTGGCGAAGGCCCGCAGATGCGGGATGAGCGTGACGAGTTCCTTCTTGAAGGTCCCATCACGGGCCGGGTCGAACGGTGACCGGCCGACTTGCGCTTCGCTCATGCTCAACGCTCTCCCGAAGGCTTTTCGGCCTTGCGCAGGATGTCTAGAAATTCGTCCGGAACCGGCTCGTTCACGACCTCGTCGAACATTTGACGAAGCTTGACGCCGATAGCCTGCTGACGGAGCCGCGCTTCATCGAGCGCGGCCGCCCCTTTGCGGTGATCTTCCATGGCTACGTGTTCGATCATGTCCTCGACGCCGACAAAGCGCAGCGCCCGCCCCCTTTGGCCGAATGAGAGTACGCCGGATGACAACGTCGGATTCCCTATGGGGTTCCACAAGCTTGGGCATATGATGGCAAAATTCTTCTGACTTCGGAACCGGCCATGGAACCGGCGCCCAGGGGTCGCGTTTATGTTCGGATGGCCGCACGGCGTAGCTTCACCGCACCGTAGGCTTTTTTGTATCCGAAGACACTCACACGGGAGGGGTCATGAGTCTTCTTGCCCGGCTGGCGCCGCATTTGCCTTACGTTCGTCGCTATGCCCGCGCCCTGACCGGCGACCAGACCACTGGCGACCATTATGTCCGTGTCGCGCTCGAGGCCCTGGCGGCCGGCGAGCGGTCGCTGGACGCCAATCTGTCGCCGCGCGTCGCCTTGTATCGCGTTTTCCACGCCATCTGGCTGTCCTCGGGCGCCCAGCTCGAAGCGCGCCGCGACGACTCGATCAATCCGGCCGACGACGCCTCGCAGCGTCTGATGCGGATCGCGCCGCGCTCGCGCCAGGCGTTCCTGCTCACCGCCCTGGAAGGCTTCACCCCAACCGAAGCCTCGCAGATCCTCGACTGCGACTTCGCCGAGGTCGAGCGCCTGATCGCCGAAGCCCAGAGCGAGATCGACGCCGAACTGGCCACCGAGGTCCTGATCATCGAGGACGAACCGGTGATCGCGGCCGATATCGAAGCCCTGGTTCGCGAACTGGGACATGACGTGATCGACATCGCCGCCACCCGCGGCGAGGCGGTCGACGCGGTGACCCGTCGCACGCCCGGCCTGGTGCTGGCCGACATCCAGCTGGCCGACGGCTCGTCGGGCATCGATGCGGTCAAGGACATCCTGGCTCGTCTCGACGTGCCGGTGATCTTCATCACCGCCTTCCCCGAGCGCCTGCTGACCGGCGAGCGACCGGAACCGACCTTCCTGATCACCAAGCCCTTCCAGCCCGAAACGGTGAAGGCGGCGATCGGCCAGGCGCTGTTCTTCCACCCGCGCCGGACCCAGAAGGCCGCCTGAAGTCTCGGCAGGTTCTGAAACGATCAAGGCCCCGGTTCTCACCGGGGCCTTTTTCTTGTGCGCTGCGTTGGGGGTCGCGAAACCAGGCTAGCCGGCGGGCGTCTGCTTCACCGGCGCCTGCTCGGTCGAATAGCGTTCGGCTTCCTGCGTGCTCTTGGCGCCGTTGTTGTGCTCGACACCGGCCAGGTCGCCGGAACGCAGGCCCCAGGCTCCGAACAGCGCCGCCGCGGCCAAGACGGTCGAGATGATCAGCACCCAGAAAACGTGCTTGCCCCAGCGGCCCTGGCGGGCGCGGGTCGCGTTGACGGCGGGGTGATGTTGTTCGAGATCGGCGGGCATGGGAGGGCCTCCTTATCGGGCGGCGGAATAGGCCCCCGCGTACGGCGTCGCCGCACCGCTGGGCGCCAGGTTGTCGTTGAAATGCTGGAGAACGCCCGCCGAAGCCGCCACCGCGGCGATCACCGCCAAGGCGGTCAGGCGGTTGCTACGGGCCTTCTCCCGGCGCGTCGGCGCGTTTTCGAAGGCCAGTCCACCATGCTCGGCTTGATAGGTGCGGATCACGACGTTAGCTCCCCAGTCCAAGGCCACGCGGCCTTCGGGAAATCAACGTTTCGTGCCCGGCGGCGTTCCCTTCGGACTTGGCCGTGAGGCGTCCGCGCGACGCCTCGGAAAAATAATCGCGGAAAAGGCGAAAAAAGTTTCGCCGGGCGGGAACCGCCCTGGGGAAGCGACGTTTTCGAATTGCGGAGGCGGCGACGCCCCCCCGACTTGAGGCTGGTGAAAGCCAGCCTGCTGCCTCCGCACCCCTCTTCCAGCCCTCCGAGGCGGACCCGATCGGGCCCGCCTTTTTTAATGCCCGCAAGGGAGCCGAGGGGTGGGGTCGGGCTAGCGCAGCTTTCCGTCGAGATCGAACCGGATGTCGGTGCGCCGCCGCAGAGGACGGTTCTCGCCGTCGCTGGTCATCGCGCCCGCGTCCCCAGCCGCGCCGACGTCGAACTCCACGTTGCCGTAGCCCATCTTGCCCATCGTCTTCATCACCACGTCGGCCCGTTGCTTGGACAGCGCCAGATTGGCGCTGGGCGCGCCCACGGCGTCGGCCAGGCCGATCACCCTCACCGAGGCGACCTTGCAGCCCGTGGCCAGGGCGTCGGCGCTCTTGAGCACTGAGCGCGCCTCGTTGGTCAGCTTGGCCGACTGGCTCTCGAAATAGATCTGGACCGAGAAGTCCTCGCAGCTCGGCGCCGTCTGCACGATCTGGGAGCGCGACTTGGGCCAGGGATTAGTCGTCGTGCATCCCGCAGCCAGGGCGCCCACAGCCACCGCGCCGACAATCGTCAATCCGATTTTCTTCATCGCTTGCCCTCTCTGACGTCACGGCGCGCAAAAGGCGGCCGACACGTGTCGACCGCCTTTACGAAGATTTCAGGTCAGGCCCGACTTAACGGGGGCTGCCGTCTTCCCAGTAGTAACGACCGCTGCGCGAGTCGTAGTAGTAATACCGTCCGGCTCGCTCGTCATAGTACTGACGGCGATTGACGTTGGTCGCGCCGCAGCCGCCGTCCTCGCGGCAGCCCTTCACGGCGCCGACGGTGCCGCCCAGGGCCGCGCCGACCAGGGCGCCGGTGCTGGCGCTGCCGCCGCCGACATTGTTGCCGACCACGGCGCCCGCCAGGGCGCCCAGGGCCGCGCCGCCCGCGGCGTTACGTTCGGTGTTACCGGTGGCGGTGCAAGCGCTGGCCAGCACGCCGACGCCCAAGAGGGCGATCAAGGTCTTGTTCATCGTGGCTCTCCGTTCGAGCTTGTCCCAAGCAGGCAAACGGCCGCCTCCGCCAACGGTTCCGGGAACCCCCGGCCAAGCGCCGCCGTTTGTCGTCTCGAACCTTCCCGCGCCCCTTCGCGCCTCTTGGAATTTCGCATGCGTGTGGAAGTCGTCACCAACATCGCCTCCGGCTCGGTCGGCAAGGACGCTCCGGCTCAGGCCGAGGCCATACTGGCCGAACACGGCGTCACGGGGCGGGTCCACGCCCCCAGCGAAGGCGAGCTGAACGCCTGCCTGCGCGACGCCCTGGACGCCAAGCCCGACGCCATACTGGTGGTGGCCGGCGACGGCACCGCCCGGGCGGCCGCCGAGATGGCCGGTCCCGACGGTCCGATGATCGCGCCGCTGCCGGGCGGCACCATGAACATGCTGCCCCACGCCCTCTACGGCGTGGTTCCGTGGCCCGAGGCCATGGCCAGCTGCCTGAAGGACGGCCGGGAGCGGATGATCTCGGGCGGCGAGATCAACGGCCGCCTGTTCTTCGTCGCCGCCATCCTGGGCAGCCCCGCCCTCTGGGCCGAGGCCCGGGAAGCGGCGCGGGCCGGCCGCGCCGACCTGGCGCTGATGCGCGCCCAGCGGGCCCTGCGGCGGGCCTTCTCCAGCCGCCTTCGCTATGTGCTGGACGGCCGCCCCAAGGGCAAGACCGAGGCCCTGAGCCTCATGTGTCCCCTGGTCTCCGCCGAACTGCACGAGGACGAACAGGCCCTGGAAGCCGCCGCTCTCGATCCGGCCAGCGCCCTCGACATCTTCCGCCTGGGGGTCAACACCGTGACCGGCAACTGGCGCAACGACCCGTCGGTGATCGTCGGCCGCTGCCGGATCGGCAAGGTCTGGGCCGGCGGCCGGATCCCGGCCATCCTCGACGGCGAGCCGGTGCGCCTGGACGACACGGTCAGCATCCGCTTCCGCCCCAAGGCCTTCCGCGCCCTGGTCCCGCCCCAGGCGCCCGCCGCATGAAGCCGCTGAAGCTGGTCCAGGTCTCCGACATTCATTTCGGAGGCGAGCACAAGGCCGCCGTCGAGGCGGCCGTCGAGCGCATCCACGCCGAACGGCCCGACCTGGTGATCGCGGCCGGCGACCTGACCAAGGACGGCAAGGTCGAGGAGTTCGACGCCGTCCAGGCCTGGCTGGACCGCCTGCCCCAGCCGCGCATCGTCACGCCAGGCAATCACGACACCCCCTTCGTCGGTCCGCGGGAAATCCTGACCCGGCTTGTCTCGCCCTGGCGGCGATACGAAGACCGGTTCGGCGAGCGGATGAACAGCGACTGGGACGATCCGCGCGCCACGGTCGTCACGCTAAATTCGGCCCGCGCCTTCCAGCTGCGCCTCAACTGGTCCAAGGGCGCGGTGTCGCGCCGGCAGGTCCGCGACGTCTGCGCCGACCTGAAGCAGGCCGCGCCCGACGCCCTGAAGATCGTGGTCTGCCACCATCCCCTGATCGAGATGATCGGCGGCCCGATGACCGCCAAGGTGCACGGCGGCACGGCGGCCGCCCAGGCCTTCTCGCAGGCAGGGGTCGACCTGGTGCTGACCGGCCATATCCACGCGCCGTTCGTCCACCCCTACCCGTTCGCGGACGGCTGCACCCAGGCGGTGGGGTCGGGAACCCTGTCGGTGCGCGAGCGCGGCGTGCCGCCCAGCTTCAACGTGATCGAGGTCGACGACGTCGACATCCGCATCACCGCCCTGGCCTTCGAGCGGACGGAGTTCGTCACCTGGCGGACCTGGTCGGTCCCGCGCCGCTGCGTGCCCAAGGGCCCAAACGAAAACGGCGCGACCGAGGTCGCGCCGCTCAAGGTCTAGAACCGAACCCTAGACGGGTTCGGGATAGGTCCAGGCCGCGCCATGGCCCTTGGCCGCGGCGAACTGGGCGTCGGCGAACGCCCAGTTGGGCAGGACGTCGAACCAGGCTTCCAGGAAGCCCTTCCGGTTGTTCTGGTGGTCCAGATAGTAGGCGTGCTCCCAGACATCGCAGACCAGCAGCGGGGTGATGCCGTCCTTGGTCAGGGTGTCGTCCGCGTCGTGGGTCGACAGGATCACCAGCTTGCCGCCTTGCACGGCCAGCCAGACCCAGCCCGAACCGAAGTGGCCGACGCCTTCGGCGACGAACTTCTCCTTCAGGCCGGCCAGGTCGCCGAACGCTTCGGTGATGGCGGCGGTCAGCTCGGCCGAGGGGCCGGCCTTGTCGGCGCTCATGCAGTCCCAGAAGAACGCGTGGTTCCAGGCCTGGGCGGCGTTGTTGAACACCTTGCCGGGACCGGCTTCCTTGATCACCGCTTCCAGCGGACGCTTGTCGCCTTCCGGCAGCAGGCCGTTCAGCGCGTTCACATAGGCCGCGTGGTGCTTGTCATGGTGGAAATGAAGCGTGTTGGCCGAGATCGTCGGCTCCAAGGCTTCATAGGCGTAGGGGAGGTCGGGGAGTTTGAACATGATGGCTCCAGGGCAAAACGCCCCCGGAAGATGGGCGGGGAGGCCCAGAAAACCAGAGGCGGGAAAGGCTCGTCTTGTCGTTTAACGCTAGCGCGCTCGTCTATCGCGGCGGGGGCTTCTGCGAATCCAGCAAGGCCTTAGCGACGATCGCGGCCAGGGCCGGATTGCGGAAGGCGATGATCCCGGCCGCCAACCCTGCCCCGACGGTCAGGATCGGGCGATCCTTGACCATCTCGATGGCCTTCTCGGCGAAGGCGAAGGCGTCCGGCGCCGGCGCCGGACGGGTCCTGTCCTCGGCCTTGAGGGCGGCCACCAGGCCTGCGATCCCGACGATCGCCGCGGCCACCGCCGCGACCACCGCCGCCGCGCCGGCCGAACCGAGATGGGGCGCCAGCACCGCGAACAGCGCGAACGCGGCGGAGACCACGCTCACAGCAGCGGGGAACGCCGACGCCGAGGCCGGCCAGGGTGGCGGTGATCGGCCGCTCGCGAACGCGCTCGCTCACATAGCGGCCGGCTTCGTCGACCTGTTGGCTGGCCGTGTCGGTGTAGGTGCGGCTCTGGGCGCGCAGGGTTTCGAGGCCCTGGGTCAGCGACGCTTCGATGCGCTTGGCGGCGTCGGACAGGTTGGCCTTGGCCGAGGCGGCGGCCTCGCTGAGGTTGCTGCGGGCGGCGCTGGCGGCTTCGCCGAAGCTGCGCTCGGCGTGATCGAGGGCCGCGCCGGCGTTCGACGAGGCCTTGCTTGCTTCATTCAAGGCGGGGTTCAGGCTGTTGTCGGGCATGAGAATCTCCGGTTCGCGGCTCGGTTCTTGTTGGGGGCGGGCAGCGCGAAGCTGCGCCCGCACAACGCAATGCCGAGGCGACAAGTTCCATTGTAGCCTCAAGGCTGGAGCTTCACCACAGGTGATCTTCACCGCGCCTCGCAAAGGATCGGCGGGCGCCGCTTTTATCGATCTCGCGCCATGCGCGAACCCGGTCTATGGTCGAATCATGGACGATGCGGGCGGAACGCTGGCAGATGATCAGGAGGCGCGCCGGCTGCGCGCCCTCGACGCCCTTCGCGCCTTCGACGGCGACCCGGCCGACCCCCGGTTCGACCGGATCGTCCGCCTTGCCTCACGTCTGTTCGGCGCCCCGCGGGCGGCCATTCGCCTGATCGGCAAGGATCGTGTCTGGCTGAAAGCCAAGGTGGGCTTCGACCATGTCGAGGAACCTCGCCCCGCCGGCATCGCCGAACGTCTGCGCGAAAGCGGCGTCGTCTCGCATCCCGACCTGGCCGGCGCTCCCGAGCAGACCCTGCGCCCCTGGTGCGCCGACAGCCGCTTCTTCGCCTGCGCGCCGCTGAAGACCGCGTCGGGCGAGATCGTCGGCCTGCTGACCGTCGAGGACCCGCTCCCCCGGGAAGGCGTCGACATCGGACTGGCCGACGCCCTGGCCGACCTCGCCGCCCTGGCGATGGAAGAGCTGCTGCATGACGCCGAGACGGCTCGCAACGTCGCCGAGCGCACGCTGGACAGCGAACGCATCGCCCTGGCCCTGCACGCCGCCAACCTCGGCGAGTTCGTCTGGGACATCGTCGCCGACACCGTCCGGGTCAGCGCGCGGATGGCCAGCATCACCGAGCTTCCCGAAGGGGTCGCGCCGGCCGAGGGCGGCGACGCCCTCTACGCCTTCGTCCATCCCGACGAGCGCGAGGCGATCCGCGCCGAAGTCGAGGCCCAACTGCAGACCCAGGGCCGCTACGAGGTCGAGTTCCGGCGGGTGTCGTCCGATCCGCACCGGGTGGTCTGGAACAGCGTCGCCGGCCTGCTGGTGAAGGACGCCGGCGGCGAGCCGCTGCGGCTGATCGGCGTGGTCCAGGACATCACCGCCCGCAAGGACGCCGACGACCAGCGCGAGAACCTGCTCACCGAGCTGGACCACCGCATCAAGAACATCCTGGCCGCCGTGCAGTCGGTGGCCGGCCAGTCGGCCCGCAAGGCCTCGTCGCTGGACGGCTTCCTCAAGGCCTTCAACGGCCGGCTCAAGGCGATGAGCTCGGCCCACGACCTGCTGAGCGCGGCCCGCTGGCGCGGCGCGACCCTGGCGCGGATCGCGGCGGCCGAGCTGGGCGGCCTGGCGCCGAACCAGACCCGCTGGGACGGGCCGGAGCTGTTCCTGACCCCCCGCGCCGCGGCGGCCCTGTCGCTGACCCTGCACGAACTGGCCGTCAACGCGGTCAAGTACGGGTCGCTGTCGGTCGAGAGCGGCCGGGTCGAGGTGGTCTGGCGCGTGGCCCCCGGCGGCGGTTTCAATCTCGAATGGCTGGAGACCGGCGGGCCGATGACCTCGCCGCCGGACAAGCGCGGCTTCGGCATGACCCTGATCGAGGACGTGGTCGGCCGCGAACTGGGCGGGCGGGCGACCGTCGAATACAAGCGCAGCGGCGTCACGGCGATGATCCACGCCGCCGCCGACGCCCTGGTCGACGAACCCGAGCCGGAACCGGTCGAAGCCCCCGACGCCCGCATCGTCGAGACGGTGGGCGGCGGCGAGGACAGCTTCAGGTCCGGCGACATCGCGGGCCTGAAGGTGCTGATCGTCGAGGACTCGCTGCTGCTGGCCATGGAGCTGGAGGCGGGGCTGGAGGATTCCGGCGTCGAGGTGGTGGGCTGCGCGGCCGAGCTGGCCGAGGCCCTGCAGATGCTGGAGCTGACGTTCGACGCCGCCGTCCTGGACGCCGACCTCAACGGCCAGTCGGTGGCGCCGGTCGCCGAGGTGCTGCGCCGCGAGGGCCGGCCGTTCGTGTTCGCCACCGGCTACGCCGACAAGGCCGCCCCGATGGGCTTCGACGCCCCGATCGTGAGAAAGCCCTACAACGTCCACCAGATCGCCCGGGCGTTGGCCTCGGTGACGGGGCGCTAGAACTTCCCGAGCTTGGTGCGGCTAGCACTTGCCCCCTACGGGCCTTCGGTCGTCTTCCCCCAGAGGGTGAAGACGGCGCCGTGCGGCTGCTGGGGCGTCCTCCGCCCCCTGTGGGGGCGGACAGATGGCGAAGCCGTCAGGTGGGGGCAAGTGGGCGAGCCATCGCCCTAACCCGGCAGCCCCTCGAACGCCTCCAGCCCATCCGGAATCACCGCCCAATCAGGCCGACCCTTGACGAAGATCGCCACCTTGGGACGGAACAGCGACGGATCGTCCAGCGACCCCGCGTAGATCGTGTGGGAGTCCGTCTCGCCCACCGGCCCGCCGAACACCAGGCTGGCGCAGGTGGGACAGCTGTTGCGCACCGCGTCGCTGCCTCGCGCCGATACGCACACGAAAGTCTTGGTGGGGGCGCTGAACGTCAGGTCGGCGGCGGCGAAGGCCATGAACGGGATGAAGCCCGAGCCGGACGCCTTGCGGCAGTCGGCGCAATAGCAATGGCCCATGTAGAGCGGCTCGCCCCGCGCCTCGTAGCGCAGCGCCCCGCAGAGACAGCCGCCGGTGTAGATCTTCCCGTTCATCACACCACCCCCTTGGCCCGCAGGCCCGCGATCGTCTCGTCCGACAGCTTGACCACGTCGCGCAGCACCACGTCGGTGTGCTCGCCCAAGGCCGGCCCCGGCCAGCGCACCCCGCCGGGCGTGTCGGACAGCTTCGGAAACGCGTTCTGCATCTTCACCGTGCCGAACACCGGGTGGGCGACCTCGACGATCGACTCGCGGGCGGCGAACTGCGGGTCCTTCAGCATGTCGGGCGCGCGATAGACCCGGCCGACGGCCAGGCCCGCGTCCTCCAGCAGCGGCAGCAGCTCCTCGATGTCGTGCTCGACCGTCCACCCGGCGATCGTGGCGTCCAGCTGCAGCTGGCTTTGTCCTCTTGCCGCATGATCGCGGTAGCGCTCGTCGGTCGCCAGCTCGGGCCGGCCCATGGCGTCGCACAGCCGCTTGAACAGGGTGTCCTGGTTGGCGCCGATCAGGATCAGCTCGCCGCTGCGGGTGGGATAGACGTTGGACGGCGCGATGCCGGGCAGGATCGCGCCGGACCGCTCGCGCACATAGCCCGACAGGTCGTATTCGGTGATCAGGTTCTCCATCACCGTCAGCACGCTTTCGTAGATCGCCGCGTCGACCACCTGGCCCTTGCCGGTGGCGTGGCGGTTGTGGATGGCCATCATCACGCCGAGGGCTGCGTTGAGGCCGGCCAGGCTGTCGCCGATCGAGATCCCTGCCCGGGCCGGCGGCCGGTCGGCCTCGCCGGTGATGTGGCGCAGCCCGCCCATGGCCTCGCCGATCAGGGCGTAGCCGGCGCGGTGCGAATAGGGACCGGTCTGGCCGAACCCGGAGACCCGGGCCATCACCAGGCCGGGATTGGTCCTGGCCAGATCCTCGTACCCCATGCCCCACTTCTCCAGCGTGCCGGGCCGGAAGTTCTCGACCACCACGTCGGCGGTGTCGATCAGGGCGCGGGCGATGTCGCGGCCCTCGGGCGCGCGCAGGTCCAGCGTCACCGAGGTCTTGTTGCGGCCGATCACCGGCCACCAGGGCGAGTGGCCCTTCGGCTTAGTGCGGCCCCACTGCCGCATCGGATCGCCGGCCTTGGGATCCTCCAGCTTGATGACCTCGGCGCCGAAATCGCCCAGCACCTGGCCGCAGAACGGGCCCGCGATCAGCGAGCCCATCTCGATGACCCGCAGGCCGTTCAGCGGCGCGTCGGCCATGCGTTTCTCTCCCCAGGGTCACGGAACCATCACGGCTGCGTGAAGTTGATTAGGCCTCTGAGGCGCAAGCGCGGCGCCCGAACGATCAACGTTCTAGAAAAACGCGCAGGGAAAGAAAGCCATGACTCGTAAGCTTCTCATCGTCGGCGCCGCCATCGCCGCCCTCAGCGTCGCCGCCTGCGGCCAGAAAACCGACGAGACCAAGGGCGCCGCCACCCCGGCCGAACAGGCCGCCACCCCGGACGCCAACCCGTCGGCCACCGTCCCGACCCCGTCGGACGAGACCAAGGCCGCGACCTTCGTCGAGAAGGCCGCCGCCACCGACATGTACGAAATCGAGGCCGCCAAGGTCGCCGCCAAGCGCTCGACCAACGCCGAGGTGAAGAAGTTCGCCGCGATGATGGAAAAGGCCCACACCAAGACCACAGAGGACCTGAAGGCCGCCATCGCCGCCTCGGGCGCGGCCCTGACCCCGCCGACCGCCCTGCCGGCCGACCTGCAGGACAAGCTGGACGACCTGAACAAGGCCAGCAACGAGGACTTCGACAAGACCTATGCCGACGACCAGGTCGACGTCCACCAGGCGGCCCTGAACCTGATGCAGCGCTACGCCCAGGACGGCGACACCGCCGCCATCAAGGCCTTCGCCGCCGCCACGGCCCCGGCCGTGCAGGAACACTTGAACGAAGCCGAAGGCCTGAAGAAGGGCTTCGTGCACTAACCAAGACTGGACCGGAGCGCGCTTCGGCGCGCTCCGTACTTCTCAAGGGATCGCGTAGGCGACCGTCGCCTTGGCGGCGGCTCGCTCGCGCGATTCCGACCAGATCAGCACGTCGACCGTCGCGATCCGCCGGCCCAGCTTGAGCAGCGTCGCCTCGGCGTAGAGCTCGCCCGGCTTGGCGCCGCGCAGGAAATGGATGGTCAGCGACGTGGTCACGGCCATCGCCACCTCGCCGATATGGGCCAGGATCAGGGCGTAGGCCGCGGTGTCGGCCATGGCCATCTGGGTCGGCCCCGAGATCAGCCCGCCCGGCCGCAACGCCCGGCTGGCGAAGGCCTGGCGCACCAGCACTCGGCCGGGCCCGGCCTCCAGCACCTGCGGAAGCAGCGACCCCGCCTCGGGAAAGGCCTTCGACAGGAAGGCGTTCAGCGCCGCCGCATCGAGCTTCAGCTCCGTTTCGCCGGCCATTTCACCCTCCTCCCCGCCTTATTGCATCGTGACCTTGGCGGTGTTGTCGTCGCCGTTGCGGTCGATGACGATGTTGTAGGGGTCCACGCCCGCCACCTTCGGCGCGGCCTTGGTCACGAAGGTCAGGGTCTGGGTCCCCGTGCGGATCCGCCGGCGTTCGAAGGCCAGGACCTTGTCGTCGCCGAAGCCCTTCTTGCCGGGCTCCAGGCTGAACAGGCCGACATCCATCACCTCGTCCAACGGCGCGGCGGTCTCCTGGCCGCGGCCCTGGGCGTAGAGCTTCTTGGCCTCGATCGTCAGGACGGTCTCGAACCTCCCGTCGGGCAGCTTGCGCGTGACCGCCGTCTTGGTCTTCAGGTCGTAGAGGGTGATCTTCTCGAACAGGTCGGTGATCAGCGCCTGCTTGTCGGCCGGGACCTCGGCGCGCAGGGCGGCCAGGAAGTCGAGCGAGGTCGGATAGGGCGCGCCCTTGAAGGCGTGGTCGGCGATCAGCTTGCGCAGCGCCCGGTTCACCGTCTCCTCGCCCACCTCGTGCTGCAGCCGGTACATGACCAGCGAGCCCTTGCGGTAGTGGATGTAGGGCTGGTTCTCGACCCGGGCCAGCGGCTGCTCCTCCAGCGGATCGCCGCCGCGGGCCCGCAGGTAGCTGTTCAGCTCGAACTTCAGGAACTTGCGGATCTGGGCCTCGCCGTACATCCGCTTCATGACCATCAGGGCCGAGTACTGGGCGAAGGTCTCGCTCAGCATGGTGCCGCCCTGCTGGTCGGCGCCGATCACCTGGTGGGCCCACCACTGGTGGCCGATCTCGTGGGCGCCGACATAGGTGACCATGTCGATCTTCTCGGGATCGTCGTATTTGGCGATGAAGAACAGGTTCTCCGACCACGGAATGGTGTTGGCGAACGACTGGGCGAAGTCGGCGTAGCCGGGGAACTCCTGGAACCGCAGCTGGCGGAATTGATAGGGGCTGAAATTGGCCTGGTAGTAGTCGAGCGAGGCCTTCATCCCGGTCTTCATCCGCTCGATGTTCCACGGGTGGTGCGGGTCGTAATAGATCGCCAGGTCAACGCCCTTGTAGCGGTCGCGGGCCACGGCGTAGCGGGCCGACTGGATCGACATGTAGGGCAGGATCGGGGCCTCGGTGACGAAGCGGGCCGCGCGCCGGCCGCCCTGCGTCTGGTCGGAGACCTTGTAGCCGGGCGCGATCGGCGTCTGATCGGCATCCGTGGTCACTGTGATGTCCGAAGCGACGAAGTCCGCGTCGTGGCGCAGGCCGTTGAACTGCAGGCTGGCCACGTCGCCCAGCTTGGCCATCCGCCGCTCGGGCGGCAGGCCGTACTTGCGGCGCTTGGCGCGATCCTGCAGCAGGCCGTCGCGGCTCATGCCCAGCATCGGGGCGATCTCGGTGTTGTCGATGAACGTGCCGTTGTCGACCACGCGGGTGTCGTCGCCGCGGTTGCGGAAGCCGTCCTGGGCGCGATGGGTGATGAAGCTCATCATCCGCCGCTCGCCCGGCTTCATCGGCGTGTCGAACGCGAAGATCCGGTAGTTGAAGCGGTCGAAGGTCTGCTTGGAGCGGGCGCCCTCGATCGACAGACCCTTGACCTTCAGGTCGCGGTCGAAGCGGACGTGGATCTCCTTGAGGATCTGGCCGCTGCGGTTTTCCAGGGTGTAGACGCCCTTGGTGTTGACGCCCGGATCGTGCGGATAGAGGTCGACGTCCAGCTTCATCGCCACGATCTTGGGTTGGGGCGTGGTCTCGAAGCGCAGCAGGGTCTTCTCGTAGTCGGCCTGCCACTTCTCGTTGTCGATCCGGGTCCGGTAGGGATTCCAGACGTTGGTGTTCAGGTAGATGAAGCCGCCGACGGCGACGAACACCACCATGGCGACCGCGAAGGTCAGGCCGGCCTTGCCGGTCAGGCGCGAGGGCAGACGCCGCAGCCGCGGCCAGAGCCTGGTCTCGGTCCCGCGACGCCAGAGGGCGTAGCCCAGCACCACCAGGCCGGTCGCGAAGGCGCCCCAATAGACGCGGGTCCACCAGGCGCCTATCCAGAACTTGCCCAGGCGGTTGATGTCGGAGGTCGGGGTCATCAGGCCGACCAGTCCGCCGCCGCCGTAGTTGTAGAGGCGGTGCTCGAAGCCGAGGTTGGCGAACGTCTGGCCGGCTACGATGTAAAGCACCATCAGGCCCCAGCCGACGAACTTGTGCGGGCTCAGCACCTGCAGGAACACCGCCAGCACCGCCAGCAGGATCACGTTCACCGACATCGGCGCGACGTACCAGAGCAGGTACTTGTCGAGCTCGAGATTGGCGTAGCCGTGGGCCAGTTGGCTGACCATCGCGGCCAGCACGCTGACCAGCAGGGTCGAGATCAACACCAGCGAGATCGCCGCCACCTTGGGCGCGATGAAGGCCCAGTCGGCCACCGGGGTCGCCTCGATGATCTCGTGGGTCTTGCGGTCGCGCTCGCGCCAGACCAGCTCGCCGGCGTAGTAGATCGAGATGATCACCGGGATCAGGGTGAACGAACCGATCAGCGGGTTCAGCAGCACCCGGGTCAGCGGATAGATGGCCCCGCCGTAGCTGGTCTCGTCGGTCGCGAACCACAGGGCGCCCGCAGCGTTGAACAGCCCCAGGGCCAGCAGCACGAAATAGGCCGGGCTCTTGAACACCTGGCCCATGTCCAGGCGGGTGCGCGCCACCAGCTGCGCCCAGGCCCAGTTCGCGTCGAAACGGGTGCTGACGGGAGCGGCCAGGACGGTCGGCGGCGTTTCGGCCGCGGCCTCGGCCTGCGTCTGGCGGCGGCGGGCCTTCCTGGTCTTGCCCGACAGCTCGGCGGCCTGCAGGCGGAAGCCGAAATGGGCCGCCACCAGGAAGACGGCCGACAGGACCAGCACGAAGACGCGGTTGAACAGCAAAACGCCGTCCACGGGCGGCACCAGGGTGTTGCGCTCGCTGACCGTCCAATACTTGCTGACCAGGCCGTAGGCCGAACCGCCCAGCGGCTCCCACTGAGCCACGGCGTGCTCGAACTCGGGCTTGTTCAGGGCGATGTTGGCCACCACCCAGATCACAAGGAAGCCGATGACCCCGACATAGGTCCACATCATCGAGCGGGTGACCGTGGCCAGGGCGAAGAACATCGCCGAGGTCAGCAGCAGGGTCGGAAGCGCGATCACGCCATAGGCGAACAGGTAGGCGTCCCAGCGGTTGGGACCCAGCAGCTCGCTGTCGACCCAGGGCATGTGCGAGCCGATCCATACCGCGGCCGGCACCACCAGGAACGAGATCGCCGCGGCCAGGAACGCGCCGACGAAGCGGCCGTACAGATAGTCGAACTTGGTCAGGCGGGTGGTGCGCAGGATGGGGCCGAAGCCGGTCTCGTCGTCGCGCACGATCACGTTCGACACGAAGGCCGTGGTCACGAACATGTAGAAGAGCGAGAAGACCATGCTGGCCTGGGCCAGGGCGTACGGGCCGTTGCGATGGTCGCTGGGGCCCAGGCCGATCGAGAAGTTGCTGACGGTCGTGATCGCGAAGGCCAGCAGCAGGAAAATCACCGTCACCACCCAGAAGACGGGCGATTTCAGCTGGTAGCGGAGTTCGAAGCCCGCGATCTTGCCAAACATCCGGGCGCCCTCAGGCCGCGCGACGGGTGTTGGACAGGGTGGAGAAGTAGACGTCCTCCAGCCCGCCCTCGACCGGCGTGAAGCCGTTGCCCGGATCCTGGTCCGCCAGAACGTGGATCACGGTGCGGCCGCCCAGCAGGCGCGTGGAGATGACCTGGTGCTCCTTCTTGGCCGCCTCGAGCTCGGCCTTGTCGATGACCTTGCGCCAGATCCGGCCCGAAAGCTGGCCGACCAGGTCGCGCGGCGCGCCTTCCTTGACGATGCGGCCGTCGCAGATGATCGCCATGGCCGGGCAGAGGTCCGACACGTCCTCGACGATGTGGGTCGACAGGATCACCACCACGTTCTCGCCGATCTCGGCCAGCAGGTTGAGGAAGCGGTTGCGCTCTTCGGGGTCGAGGCCGGCGGTGGGCTCGTCGACGATGATCAGGCGCGGATCGCCGATCAGGGCCTGGGCGATGCCGAACCGCTGGCGCATGCCGCCCGAGAAGCCGGCGATGGCCTTCTTGCGCACGTCCCACAGATTGACCTGGTTGAGCAGGCTCTCGACCACCGCCTTGCGGTCTTTCGCGTCGGCGATGCCCTTCAGCACCGCCATGTGGTCGAGCATGTCGTAGGCCGACACCCGCGGATAGACGCCGAAGTCCTGCGGCAGGTAGCCCAGGGTGCGCCGCAGCTGGTCAGGCGACTTCAGCACGTCGATGTCGCCGAAGCGGATATGGCCCGAGGTCGGGGCCTGCAGGGTGGCGACGGTGCGCATCAGGGTCGACTTGCCCGCGCCGTTCGGCCCCAGCAGGCCGTACATGCCGCCGGGTATGGTCAGGCTGACCTCGTCGAGGGCCTTCACGCCGTTGGCGTAGACGTGAGTCAGGTTCTCGATGATCAGCATCGTCGGTCCCGGGCCCCTTCGACGTCGACATGGCGGGTTTTCGCCACAATTGCCTACCCGTCATGCCTTGTCGTCGCAGGTCGGGGCAAGTGAAAGAACGTTTAGACACGCGTCGTGGCCGGCGTGTTGCAGGATCATGTCCTCACGAAGGTGACTTTTGGCGAAGCGGGTTTGGGTCTAATCAGGCGCCATGACGCACTTCGCCTTCCCCCCGCCCGCCCAGTCCACGGTTCCGGTCGAAGGCGGCGACTCCGTCTTTCCCGTGCGCCGGATCCTCTGCGTAGGCCGCAACTACGCGGCGCATCGGCGCGAGATGGGCGCCGACGAGCGCGATCCGCCGTTCTTCTTCGCCAAGCCGGCCGACGCCGTGGTGATCGGCGACAAGGTCCCCTATCCGGTCGCCACCCACGACCTGCACCACGAGATCGAGCTGGTGATCGCCCTGAAGTCGGGCGGCGCCAACATCGCGGTCGAGGCGGCGATGAGCCACGTGTTCGGCTACGCGGTCGGGGTCGACCTGACGCGGCGCGACCTGCAGGCCGCCGCCAAGACCAAGAGCCATCCCTGGGACTCGGCCAAGGGCTTCGACGCCAGCGCCCCGATCACCGCCATCGTCCCCGCCGACAAGGCCAAGCCCGACGGGGCGATCACGCTCAGCGTCAACGGCCAGCTTCGCCAGAGCGGCCAGGTCGCCGACATGATCTGGACGATCCCCGAGATCATCGCCGAAGCCTCCAAGCTGTGGACCCTGGCGGCCGGCGACCTGATCTTCACCGGCACACCCGAGGGCGTGGCCGCCATCGGCCGGGGCGACCGGGTCGAGGGCGTGGTCGAGGGCGTCGGCAAGCTGACCTTCACCGTCGTCTGAGGCGGGCGCCATGCAGCTCACCCTCCACAGCGCCTGGCGGTCCAGCGCGGCCTATCGGGTGCGGATCGGCCTGAACCTCAAGGGCCTGGCCTACGACACCGCGCCCGTGAACCTGGTCGCCGACCAGCATCAGGAGCCGACCTTCGCCGCGCTCAATCCCCAGCGGCTGGTGCCGGCCCTGGAGGTCGACGGCCGGATCCTGACCCAGAGCCTGGCGATCCTGGACTGGCTGGACGAGACCGTCCCCGAGCCGCCCCTGCTGCCGGCCGACGCCTTCGACCGGGCCCTGGTGCGCTCGATGGCCCAGATCGTCGCGAGCGACATCCACCCCGTGAACAACCTGCGCATCCTGCGCGCGCTGGGCGGCCTAGGGGTCGACGAAGCCGCGCGCGACGTCTGGATCCAGCGCTGGATCACCGACGGCTTCACGGCGCTGGAGGCGATGATCGCCCGGCACGGCCGAGGCTTCGCGTTCGGTGACGCGCCGGGCCTGGCCGATTGCTGTCTGGTCCCGCAGGTCTATAACGCCGAGCGTTTCAAGACCGACCTGGCCCCGTTCCCGGGCATCCGCGCCGTCGCCGCGCGCTGCGCCGAACACCCGGCCTTCGTCGCCGCCCATCCCAACCAACAGCCGGACGCCATCCATGCTTGAAGACCTGAAGAGCAACAATCTGGCCTGGTCGCTGCGCAAGACCGAGGCCGACCCCCAGTTCTTCAAGCGCCTGGAGGGCCAGCAGAGCCCCGAATATCTGTGGATCGGCTGCAGCGACAGCCGGGTGCCGGCCAACGAGATCGTCGGCCTGGATCCGGGTGAGCTGTTCGTTCACCGCAACGTCGCCAACCTGGCCCCGCCGCAGGACGCCAACTACCTGTCGGTGCTTCAGTTCGCGGTCGACGTGATCAAGGTCAAGCACGTGATGGTCGTGGGCCACTACGGCTGCGGCGGCGTGGCGGCGGCCATCGACGGCAAGCGGCGCGGCCTGGTCGACCACTGGCTGCACCCGATCCGCGAGGTCCACGCCGAGCACAAGCACGAGCTGGACGCCCTGCCCGACGAGAAGGCCATGCTCAACCGCCTGTGCGAGCTGAACGTCATCCGCCAGGTTCGCAACGTGGCCTCCGACGTCTTCGTCCAGGACGCCTGGGCGCGCGGCCAGCAGCTGTCGGTGCACGGCTGGGTCTATTCGCTGGGCAACGGGCTGGTGACGGACCTGAACGTCGGGATTTCGAGCCTGGACGACTACGAGCGGGTGGCCAGTGGCCCCTGCTGATACTGCCCCTCTCCCCTTGCGGGAGAGGGTGGCCTCCGAAGGCGGTCGGGTGAGGGGTTGAAGAACAGAAACGCCGCGACAGCCGTTGGGCCGGTCGCGGCGTTTTGCGTTCGAGAGACCCCTCATCCGGCGGCTGCGCCGCCACCTTCTCCCGCGAGGGGAGAAGGGTCCAGTCAGCGGCCCTCGACCCGGAATACCCGCCCCGTCGCCGGCTCGCGGATCAGGTCCACGCGACCACCGTCCCAGTGATAGTCCAGATGCCGGCCCTGGACGGCGTTCGAGGCCAGGTCCGGATAGAACAACCCCACGCACTCGCCGCCTGGATGGCGCTGGCTGGGGTAAACCACGCCCTCGGAACCAGCGGCCCGCAGCTGGGCGCCAAGAGCCTGACCGGGCCGATAGTCGTCCGGATCGAGCGCGGGCCCCAGGGCCGAATCGTCGCCGCGCAGATCGTGCAGCGCGCCCCGAACATCCAGCACAATCTCGCGGAACTGCGAGGTCCATCCCGGCGTCTGGGCGGTGGCCGCCATGAACAGGGCGTGGTGGTGGATGGTCTCCGACAGGGCGACCTCGAAGCGATCGGCGACATAGAGCACGCCGTAAGCCCCGGCGCTGAACCGGCTGGGCCGGTCGGGGCTGACATGGGTGAACGGCGCCATCAGGTAGCTGGCCCCCGCCCCGGCGACCCACCGGTCCTGCGGGACGAGGTCGAGGTTGCCGATAGTCTCCATCAGGCGCGGATTGGTCTTCTGCTCGGCGGCGATCAGCAGCGGCCAGTCGGCGGGGTCGGCGATGTCCTCGAACAGGTCGATCGGAGGCCAGGCGCTGCGGATGATGCGGGCCGCGCCACGCCAGACGACCGGCGAGCGCGGGATCGTCCCCAGCGGAACAGGGGCGGCGTCGATCACCAAGCCCCGCGCTCGGCGTCCAGGTAGCGGCGCACCCGCATCAGGTCGGTCAGCTCGCCGCCCAGCATCACGTCCAGGGCCGAGCGGCCGCCGAACGCGGTGTTGGGCGCCTTGATCCAGGCATAGCCGCGCTGGGGCTCCTGGAAAACCAGCCGCAGAGCCTTGTGGACACCCATCAGGTTGGACAGCCGCGCCTTGCCGTCGCGATTGATCCGTCCGATCTCGCCGGCCTTCCAGCGGCGATAGCTGCGCACCGGCTGGTCCAGCAGCACGGCGGCCTCGTCGTCGGTCACGCCCCACAGCTTCAGCAGGTTGACCGCGGCGCGGAACATGGCGGCGGCTTCCGCGTCCGAGATCGGCTCGGGGGCGAAGGCCTTGGGTTCGGTGTCGACCAGGGTGACCAGGGACATGTTGAATACCTCTTTGGCCGAATATAGGCTATCGGCTGCCAAATGGCAATCCTCAGCCGGTCGGCGCCTTGATCCGCACGCGGGCCGAGGCCGCCCGCCCTTCCCCGTCCACCACCTTCAATCGGTAGAAGCCAGGCGCGGCCGGGCGCCAGATCACCTTGCCGCTGACCGGGTCGGCCGCCAGGGGCGCGCCGGCGACGTACCAGGTCAGGTCCTCGCCGCCGGCGGCCATGACCAGGCCGCGCGAGCCGGGGCCGACGCTGTCGACCTGCACCGTCGCGCCGTCGGGCGGGAAGATCAGGCGAGGGCCTTCGCTGGCCTGCTGAAGCCGCTGCAGGGCGCCGGGGGCGGCCTTGGGGGCGATCGGGCGCGGGGCGATGGCCGGGGCGTTGATCACGTCGGCCACGTCGAACAGCAACGGCAAGGCCGCGTCGCGCCCGGTCAGGCCGCCGCGCGCGCCGCCGTCGGCCCGCCCCGTCCAGACGATGATCGCGTAGCCGCCGACCACCCCCGCCGCCACCGCGTCGCGGAAGCCGTAGGAGGTGCCGGTCTTGAAGGCCATGGCCGGTCCGCCCCGGGTCAGGGCCGACGGCGCCCGACCCCGCGGAGCCGGGGCCTCGCGCAGGATGTCGAGCACCTGGGCCGCCGCCTCGGGCCGGACGATGCGGGTCCCGCCCATGCGCTCGCGTGACTTGGCCTGCGCCTCGGTGAAGGCCAGGGGCTTGGCGACGCCGCTGTCGCCCAGGGCCGCGTAGAGCACGGCCATGTCGCGCGGCGTGATCCCCGCGCCGCCCAGGGCCAGGGCCAAGCCGGACGCCTTGATCGCCGTCTTGGGCCGCACCAGCCGCACGCCGCCGCTCTCCAGCCGCGCGGCGAAGGCGTCGGGGCCGATCTTCTCCAGGGTGGCGACGGCCGGGACGTTCAGCGAATAGGCCAGGGCCTCGCGGGCCGTGACCTTGTCGTGGAACACATGGTCGAAGTTCTCGGGCTGGTAGTCGGCGAAACGGGTGGCGGCGTCGTCGATCTGGGTGTCGGGCGCCAGCGCGCCGTCATCGAAGGCGAAGGCATAGATGAAGGGCTTCAGGGCCGAGCCCGGCGAGCGCACGGCCCGGGTCAGGTCGATCCAACCGCCCGGCCGGTCGCGCCCCGCCGAGCCGACCAGGGCCCGCACCGCGCGGTTCCTGATCTCGACCACCAGGATGGCGGCGGTGACGTCCGGTCCCTGCGCGGCGGCGATGGCGGCGGCCATCGGCTCCAGGCGGGTCTGCAGGTCGGCGTCGATCGTCGAGACCACGCTGGGCTGACTGGCGGGCGCCGCCAGGGCCAGCTCGCCGGCCGCGTGCCAGGCCAGGGTGGGGAAGGCGCCGCGCCGTGGCAGCGGCTCGGCCTCGGCTTCGGACGCGGCGGCCTCGGTCAGCACATGGGCGCGGACCATCTTGTCGAGCACGGCGCGACGGGCGGCGCGGGCCGCCTCCGGACGGCGGTCCGGACGGCGGGCTTCGGGCGACTGCGGCAGGGCGATCAGCAGGGCCTGCTCGCCGTCGGTCAGGCTGGTCGGCTCGTGGCCGAAATAGGCCAGGCTGGCGGCCCGCACCCCCTCCAGATTGCCGCCGTAGGGCGCCAGGGTCAGGTAGAGGGCCAGGATCTCGCGCTTGGTCAGCCGCGCTTCCAGCTGGGCGGCGCGGACCATCTCAATCAGCTTGGAGCCCAGGTTGCGGGGCCGGGGCTCCAGCAGGCGGGCGGTCTGCATGGTCAGGGTCGAGGCGCCCGAGGTCGCCCGTCCGTGCACCGCCGCCGAACCGACCGCCCGGATCAGGGCCAGGGGATCGACGCCCAGGTGCTCGCGGAACCGCGCGTCCTCGACGGCGATCAGGCGCTTCTGAAAGGTCGGGTCGGTGCGCGCCAAGTCGGCCCGCACCCGCCAACGGCCGTCCTCGACCGGCAAGGCCCGCAGCCACGCGCCGCGATGGTCCAGCACCACGGGCGACGAGCGCCTGGCGCGGGCCATGTCGGGCGGAAACGCGACGCTCAGGGCGAACAGCGCGACCTGGACGGCGACAAAGGCGACGAGAAGCCGCGTCAGGCGAGCGGGCGAGATCATGACGGGTGTCGGCGACGCATGCCCCACGCTGCTTCGCGTCGGCATGACCGTCAATCCTGGCGTGACGACGCTCTCGGACGCGCCCGAAGTCTCAGTCGGTCTCGAGCATCCTCTGGACGCCCACCCGCGCCAGCTTGGCGGTCAGGGCCCCGGTCGGCAGGTAGTCGAAACGACCCTGGCGACCCAGCGACTCCACGCCCAACGCCTTCAGCTCGGCGACCAGACGGGCGACGGTGGCGGTCGCGCCCCGGCGATAGACCGGATAGGCGAAGCGCGTGACGTCGTGGCCTTCCAGCTTCAGATCGCCCTGGAACAGGCCGACCGAGGCGATGCTGTCGCGGAAATCGGCTTCGATCTCGTCGATCGAGACGTCGCCCGCCGGAACCTCGACGCTGAAATACTCGCGTCCCTGCGCCGTGCCGTAGAAGTCGGAATGCATAGTCAGCCGCTTCCAGCGCCCGCGGTCGGCGAAGTTCTGGAGGATCTGGTCGCGGAAACCCCGCTTCCCCTCGAAGCTGAAATACAACGACACCAGGTCGACGTTCTGAAGCGGCTCGATCTCGGTCAGCGCCCCGAACAGCGGCGCGGCGTGCTGGATCGGGATCGTCGAGATGATCCGCCGGGCCTGGATCGACCTGTGATTGGTGCGAATGTGGAACACGCCGTCGATCCGGCTGACGGATTCGATCCGTTCCCCCAGCAGCACCTGCACGCCGCGCTTTTCGAGGGCGGTCTTGACCGGCGCATAGAGCTTGTCGAAGCCCTGGGCCGGACGCACCAGCTGGACGCCGGCGGTCGGCGCGACGATCTTGAGGTTCTTGGCGCGCTGGCGGATCGAGCCCGCGCGGGCGATCCAGGTCATCCGGCGCTTGGCGAACTCGATCTCGATCTCGCCCGCCTTGCTGCCCAGCAGGCGCTCGATATAGAGCTCCAGGCCGCTGTCCTTGAAGATGCGCTCGCCCATGTAGTATTTCGCGTAGTCGGCGGCGTTGCTCTTCTTCTGGTACTTGATCTTCGAGATCAGGACGGACGCCAGGCTCCCGATCCCGGACACGTACCCATCGCGGAACAGTTCGGTCCGCGGCGAGTAGGGATACTTCTCGACATGGCCGCCCGGAGCGATGCGCTGCACGTTGACCGGCGTCGGCACGCACAGCTTTTCCAGTTCGGGGAACGCCTTGAACAGCTCGTCCGAGCCCTTGAAGACGAAGGATCCGATGTCGAACGTATAGGGCCCGATGGTGCGGGACTTATGATTGCCGCCCATGCCGGCGTACTCGTCGATCATCACCACCGAACTGACGTCCGAGAGCGTGTTGGCGGCGGACATGCCGCTGACGCCGGCCCCGAGAATCGCGAAATCGAAGCACACGACGGGAGCCCTCTGCGGCGAAGCGCGCCGAACGGAAGTCACTTCAGTCTCACGGGAAAGATCTTGGGCTTTGAGCATGTGGCTTTTCATAAGAGTTCGAGACTCCGTCGCACGCTGAGTCGACGGTGCCGAACGATGCTCACCGCATCGCCACCCCGTTGACTACCAAGCCTTTGCAGGCCGCCTTTTGACAGTTAGTCCCCCGACTTTGTCCCGATGTGGGCCGGAGGTTCCCGGCAATCTCGCTAAGAGCAAAATACGGACCAAGCTTCACCACACCGTAAACGTCAGTCCTCCGCCTCATCAGTAATATAGTCAAGCTCAGGAAAAGGTCGGAAAAGCGCCCGCGAAAAATGGAATAAGTCACAGATTATAGAGCCGAAATTCGCCGAACGGCAGCGCTTGGCGTCACCATTAACTATGCGAGTATTTGTTCAGGGCGTTCGATAAAACAACCTCAAGGGGTCGGGCGCGACGCCCAACCCCCACCTAAAGGTGTGTCCAGTTTCGTGGCAGGCCCAGCCTCGTCGCTAGGCGCCGTGGCGCCGAGGGTCCTAGCCCCCCGGCGCCACGGTGATCCGCCCGGCGTCCGACCGCGCGTTCAGGCTGGGCCGGTACATGTCCTTGGCGATCGCGCCGGGCAGGAAGAACTCGCCCGGCGTCACCGCCCGCGCCACGTAGGCCATGGCGAACGGCTTCTCGCCCCCCAGGTCCAGGGCGGCGATGTAGCGGTCGTCGCGGCTTTCCTGGACGTCGGGATTGGTCAGCTCGCCCAGGAACTTGAAGGGACCGTTCTGGGCGTCGTCGGCGCCCAGGGTGGTCTCGATCTCGAAGCCGGCCGGCAGCGCGTCGTCGACCACCAGGGCGGTCGAGCGGGCCTGCATCGAACGGCCCGACACCAGCACGATCACCCGGTCGCCCTGGTGGATCTGCGCCGGATCGATCGCCCCGCCGTTCATCGAGAACAGGCGCTTGGACACCGAGATGCCATTGGCCTCGGCCCCCGGAGCGGCGACCGGCGTGCCGCGCACGCTGACCGTCCGCCACAGGGCGCCCTTGCCCTTGTTGACGAAGCGGGCGTCCGACAGCCTGCCGACAGCCCAGCGCGGCGCTCCGCCGGCCGGCGGCAGGGCGGTCACGCCCTGGGCGTCGATGGTGATCGGACCGGCCGCCTTGAGCAGTTGCGAGGCCGCGAACAGCACCGCCGCCTGCTCCTGGGTGTTCAGGGCGTCGGGGTCCTTGACCACGTTCTCGAGGCGTCCCTGCAGCTGGCGGGCGATGTCGCCCTGGCCGGCCTGGACCGCCAGGGCGGTGATCGTGGCCACGTCGCGCAGCGGGCTCTGGTACCAGTCGCTGTCGTCGCGCCAGCCCAGCGAGCGGACCGCCTGGCGCATGGCCGAGCGGGCCCGCGCCTGGTCGCCCATCAGGGCGAGGCCCGCCGCCACCTGGGCCTTGGCCAGGGGCTGGTCCTCGTCCTTCATCTGCACGTCGTGCCACCAGCGCAGCCGCGCCAGGTCGCCGCGTCCGGCCTTGGCCATCACGTAGAGGGCGTAGGCCGAGGCCCGTCGGCGCATGCGCTCGGTGGCCTTCTTGGAGTCGTCGGGCGAGCGGCCCCACCATTCGGGATATTCCAGGCGGTAGGACACCGAGCTCCAGCCGTCGGGACGGCTGATCTGGCGCATGGCGTTCAGCGCCTTGTTCATCGCCTCGTCCGGCACGGCCACGCCCTGGGCCTTGGCTTCCACGAGGAAGTCCGTGGCGTAGGCGCCCAGCCAGGCGTCGGCCTCGCCGTCGCCCACCCGCCAGAGGCCGAAGGCTCCGTCGAGCGTCTGGCGGTCCAGCAGCTTGCCCACCGCTCCGGCCAGGATGGCCGGATTGCGCTGGAGCTTGGGATCGTTGGAGACGCTCTGGGCGTAGAGCAGCGGATAGGCGGTCGAGACCAGCTGCTCGGTGCAGCCGTAGGGGTAGCGTTGCAAGGCCACGGCGATCGCCGAAGGGTCGAAGCCCTTGAACGGCGAGTAGCTGACCTGCAGCGTGACGTCCCCGGCCGCCAGGCCCGACATCAGTTCGGCGTCGGGCGTGTAGGTCGCGCCCGGCTGTTGCAGCTCCGTCGTCGTGCGCACCACGTCGCCCCAGCCCAGTCGGGTCTGGATCGGATAGTCCTTGGTGGTCTGGAAGCCCGGCCCGGCCACTTTGAAGCCGACCTTGCCGATCCCCGTGACGGTGGGGGCCAGGAACGGGATCTTCTCGGCGATGCGCTGGCCCAGCACCAGGGTGATGACCTTCTTGAAAGCCACGGCGATTCCGTTGGTGGCGTTGGCCTCGACCGTATAGGCCCCGGCCTTGCCCTCGACATTGTGCAGCTCCAGCGTGGCCATCGGCTTGTCGCCGGGGGCCAGGAAGCGCGGCAGGTTGAGGTCGGCCACCACCGGCTGACGCACGGTCATGGCCTTGGAGCCCGAACCCACGGCGGTGTCGGTCCAGGCCACGGCCATGATCCGCAGTTCGCCGTTGAAGTCGGCGGCCGGCAGCTTGACCACCGCCTTGCCGTCCATCCCCGTCTCGACGATGCCGGACCACAGGGCCACGGTCTTGATCGGCGTCACCGTCAGACCCTCGCCGCCCAGCTCGTCGGCGCCGAAATTGACGTTGGCCGGCGCGCCCATGTTCGGGTCGAGCAGGCGGCCGTAGTCGTCGCGATAGTTCAGGGTCAGGGCCCGCTTGCCGAAGTACCACTTGGCCGGGTCGGGACTGTCCTGGCGCGTCAGGCGCAGGATGCCTTCGTCGACGGCGGCGATAGTGACCTTGGCCTTCTGGCCGAAGCCCAGGCCGTTGACCTTGATCGGCACCTCGACCGGGGCCTTGGAATCCAGCTTCACCGGCGTGCCGATATCGACCGTCAGCTTGCGACCCTTCGGATCGAGCGGAACATAGATCAGGCCCAGGGCCCGCTTGGGCTTGGGCGAGCTGACCGGGTCGCGCGGCTGGATCACCGTGACCATCACATAGGCCCCGCCGCCCCAGGCGGCCGAGGTCTTCAGCTTCACGGTCGTTCCGTTCTCGCCGACGCTGAGCGTCTTGAAGTCGATCAGCCGGTCGGTGGCCACGGCCACCTGCACCTGGCCGGCATAGGGCGACTTCAGGGTCAGTTCGACCGTGTCGCCCTGGGCGTAGGCCTTGGTTCCGGCGCTGACCCGCACGAAGTCGGGCGCCTCGCCTTCCTTGGCGGGTGAACCCCAGCCCGACGAGAACTTGGTCACGGTCTTGGACCCGTCCGGACCCTCGACCACCAGGCGGTAATCACCCCAGCCCAGGCGGCGGTTGAAGCGCGCGGGCGCGCCCGCGCCGATGTTGACGCTGGCCCTGGCCACCACCGCGTCGCGGCTGGTGCGCCGCCACTGCCAGCGGCCGTCCTGCTGGAACCAGTCGTAGTTCCAGTTCTCGCTGATCAGGGTGTAGGTCGCCGTCGAGGCGATGCGGGTCCCGGCGGCGTTGACCGCGATCATCTCCAGACTGACCGGCGGGTCGCCGCGCCCGGCGTCGCCCTGCTCGACCTTGACGCCGTAGTACACCGGCTTGCCGCGCACCTTCAGCTCCATGCCTTCGCGCACGGGCCGGCCGCCGGGCTCGAACACCGAGGCCGTCACCGCCGCCACCAGCGGCTGGGCGGTGTCGCCAGCTTCCGTGGTGACCAGGTTCAGCATCGCGTGGCCGTCGCCGTCGGTGACGGTGGTGCCCAGCTCGATGAACTTCTCGTCGAAGGGCGTCAGGTCGTCGCCCCACTCGTAGCCCTTGAACTGCGGGAAGGGGTCGTTGTCGAGCCGCAGCCGCGCCTCGCCTTGCGTCTGCAGGCCCGCGCCCGGCGCGCCGTAGAGGAAGCGGGCCGAAACGTCGATCTTGCGCTCCTGGCCGGCCGCGACCGGCACGGACTCCTGGCCCGTGGCGGTGACCGCCAGGCGTTGCGGGGCGAAGTCCTCGACACTGAAGCTGAACGAACCGGCCTCGGCGTCGCTGCCCTCCATCTTCAGCACCGCCGTCCAGCGGCCGCGCGGGGCGCTCCGGGGCAGGGCGATGTCGGCCAGCACGGCGCCGGCGTCAGCGCGGCTGAAGTTGTAGCGCTTGAACTCGACGCCCGAGGGCCGCTTGACCAGGATGTAGCCCTTGCGGTCGTTGACCGCCTTGGCCAACCGGTCGCGGACCATGGCCGTCAGGTGCACGGTCTCGCCCGGGCGATAGATGCCGCGGTCGGCATAGAGATAGCCGTCGATATCGGTGGAAAGCGCCCGGCCGCCGTCTGACTCGGTGCGGCCGCCGACGCCCTGCTTGGACAGGTCGACCGGCGAGCGGTCCAGGTCCAGCACCGCCAGGTCGCCCTGGTCGCCATAGGCCATGACCATCTTGGCCCGCGAGGCGCCCTCGCCTTCCAGCAGGGTATGGGCGAAGCGCGCCCGGCCGTCGGCGTCGGTCTTGGCCACCGCCAGGTCCTCGCCGTCCTTGGCCACCAGGGCCACGCGCACGCCCGCCACGGTCTTGGCGCTCTTCAGCGAGCGGACCACCACGTCCAGGGATTCGGCGCCGTCGTAGCCGATCAGCGCCATGTCGGTGAACATGATCCAGCGGCGGGCCTGGGCGGGAGTGGGCTCGCCCTCGCCGTCCGGATCGCGGCCGCCCGAGGCGTCGCGCGCCTTGATCACGTAGCCGCCGGGCTTCATTTCCTTGAGCACCGCGCCCAAGGGGAAGACGGTCGTGGCCTTCTGGCCGGCCGCGCCCTCGACGTTGATAACGCCCTTCCAGACCTGGCGGCCCTCGTCGTCGGGGCTGTCGTCGCCATAGTCGCTGGAATAGTCGCCCTCGCCGGTCGGGTCGGGCGCGCTGATCGACTTGCGCACCAGATTGCGGTCCGACACCCGCCAGACCTCGATGGCCAGCTTGGAGACGTTCATGGTCTCCAGGGCCACGCCGTCGGATTCCTCGCGCGGCAGGATCACGCCGTCGCCGGCGAAGCCGACATAGGGCGGCTTCTCGCCGAAGGTGAAGTCGACGTCGGCGTTGGCGACCAGGGTCTCGCCGTTCTTGCCGGGCAGGCCCTTGAGCAGGGTGACGCGATGGTCCGTGAAGCCGACGCCGCCGATGCACAGTTCGTCGTTCTTGACCCGCACCGCCGCCTGGCGACCCATGTCCGGCGAGAGCAGCACGAAATCGGCATAGGCCTTGGACGGATCGAGCGGCTTGCTCATCTGGACGCAAGCCATCGGCTCGGCGCCGGTGCTGTCGATGCGGCTGCGCCAGACGGCGAAGCCCTCGGGCTTGGGAACGCCCCGCCGGGGAGCATTCGCGGAGCGGGGCTTGCCGAACAGCGACCAGGCCTGGCCCTTCGGCGCCTCGGCCGTCGTGGTCTTGTGGCCGAACCAGCCGAGATCGGCGACCTTGCCGACCGCGAAACCGCCGCCGAAACCGAGGACGAGCGCTGCGGCGCCCACCGCGACCAGCGGGGACTTCAGCTGCGGCGGAATTCGGCTTTTGAAGGCTTCCCACTGGGTCGCCAGGCGGCTGCCGAAGGTCCCGCGTCCACCTTCCGGCGGCGTCTCGTCCGTCGACATCCCAGGTCTCCCCAACTTTAGCGTGTCGGGAGACTTGAACCTAAGCCGGGCAACGGGTCAACGGATGACCCGAACAAGGTTATGCGTCGAACGCCACCACGCCGGTGGCCAGCTCGTAAGTGGCCGAGACGATCTTCAGGCGGCCCTCGGACAGCTTCTCGGCCAGCGTGCCGTCGGCCACCTTCAGGCGGGCGGCGACGTCGCGGACATTCTGGCGGATGGCCGCGTCCTGGAGGTCGGCGGGGTGCTTTTCCTGGGCTTCCAGCACCGCCGGGATGATCGGCAACACCATGTCGAACAGGGCGCCGTGCAGGTCGGCGTGCTTGGTGGCCACATCGACCGCCGCGCCGACGGCGCCGCACTTGGTGTGACCCAGCACCACGACCAGCGGCGCGCCCAGGTGCTCGACGGCATAGACGATCGAGCCCAGCCCCTCGCGGCTGACGGTCGATCCGGCCACGCGGACCACGAACAGTTCGCCCAGATTGCAGTCGAAGATCAGTTCGGGGCCGGTGCGGCTGTCGCTGCAGCCGACGATCACCGCGAACGGCCGCTGCCCCTTGGACAGCTCGGCGATGCGGGCCACGGTCGGCAGGGCGATGCTGGCCCCGCCGCGCGCGAAGATGGCGTTGCCCTGCTTGAGGCGGCCCAGCGCCTCGTCCGGACTGACGGCCGGCGGGTGCACTTCGGCGGGTTCGACCGCGTTGGGGTCTTCCAGCGGCTTGACCTGGGCCAGCGCCTTGTCGAGCGCGGCCTTGTCGGAGGTCTGGGTCTTCAGGGCGCGGCGCGTGCGGCGGCCCTTGCGGGTCAGCACCGACGGCGTCGTGGGATTGTCGCCCTCGGCCCAGGCCAGGACGGGCGCGGCGAGGCCGGCGCCCAGAGCGCCCAGCAGGAGTCGTCTCGAAACCATCTCATCCCCCGACGAGTGCAGCGATTAGGTCGACTCTAGTTCTGGAGGCAAAGGGTTAACCACGCCGCAACGCCGACCCGGCCTCAAAGCGGCAATTCGACACGTTTGACCACGGTGCGCATGGCGATCGACGAGCTGACCCGGACCACGCCGGGAATTCGGGTCAGCCCCTGGGCGTGCACTCGCTCCAGGTCGTCGACATCGGCCACCACCAGCCGCAGCAGATAGTCCGAGCCGCCGGTCATCAGGTAGCACTCGGCCACCTCGCGGACATTGGCGATCGCCTTCTCGAACGCGCTGAGCGTCGCTTCGGCCTGGGACGACAGGGTGACGGTGACGAACACGCTGAGCGGCAGGCCCACCGCCCGCTCGTCGATCACCGCGGCGTAGCGCCCGATCACCCCGGCCTCCTCCAGCGCCTTCACGCGACGCAGGCAGGCGGATTCGGAAAGATTCACCGCCTCGGCCATTTCCACATAGCTGGCCCTGCCCCGTCGCTGGAGCAGATGCAGCAGCTTGCGGTCGAAGGCGTCGAGGATCACCGCAGCTTTTTTCACCGTGAAGGCTCCATGGCGCAGGATTCCTGCATAACACGGATACTGTCACATGAAATGGCCCGGGAACCTGCAGTCTGGCGGGCGTAAACCAGCGTCAAAAGCCATTTGGAGGAGACTATCATGCGCGTTGGAGTGCCATCCGAGATCAAACCGGGCGAACACCGGGTTGGCCTGACCCCCACCGCCGTGCGCGAGTATGTGGGTCATGGTCACTCGGTGCTGGTCCAGACCGGCGCGGGCCTTGGGGCCGGCTACGGCGACGACCTCTACGTCAAGGCCGGCGCGACCATCGCGCCCGACGCCGACGCGGTGTTCGCGGGCGCCGAACTGATCATCAAGGTCAAGGAACCGCAGAAGGTCGAGTGGGAGCGCCTGACGCCCCGCCACATCCTGTTCACCTACCTCCACCTGGCGCCCGATCCGGCCCAGACCGAGGGCCTGCTGGCCTCGGGCTGCGCGGCCATCGCCTACGAGACCGTCACCGACGCGCGCGGCGGCTTGCCGCTGCTGGCCCCGATGTCGGAAGTGGCCGGCCGCATCGCCGTCTTCTCGGCGGCCGAGACCCTGCTCAAGCACAACGGCGGCATGGGCCTGCTGCTCTGCGGCGTGCCCGGCGTGCCCCCGGCCCGCGTGGCGGTGCTGGGCGGCGGCGTGGTCGGCTCCAACGCCGCGCGCATGGCCGCCGGCCTGGGCGCCGAGGTGGTGGTGCTTGAACGCTCGATCCCGCGCATGCGCGAGCTGGACGACCTCTATCAAGGCCGCATCCTGACCCGCTATTCGACGATGGCGGCCGTCGAGGACGAGATCCTCAAGGCCGACGTGATCATCGGCGCGGTGCTGACCGCCGGGGCCGCGGCGCCCAAGCTGGTCAAGCGCGAACACCTGTCGAAGATGAAGCCAGGCTCGGTGCTGGTCGACGTCTCCATCGATCAGGGCGGCTGTTTCGAGACCAGCCACCCGACCACCCACGCCGAGCCGACCTACACGGTCGACGGCGTCGTCCACTACTGCGTGGCCAACATGCCCGGCGCCGCGCCGCGCACCTCGTCCGAGGCCCTGGGCAACGCCACCCTGCCCTTCGGCCTGGCCCTGGCGGATCACGGCCTGGACGCGCTGAAGAGCAACATCCACCTGGCCAAGGGGCTCAACGTCCTGAACGGCCAACTGACCCACCCGGCCGTGGCCGAGGCGCTGGGCAAGACGTCGGTGGATCCTTACGGCGCTTGGAAGTAGCGACAGGCTGGGGACAGGCCCATGGGCCTGTCCCCGACTGTGTTTCTTAGGCCGCGAACCGTCCCAGGTCCTGGTGGCTCTCCACCAGGTCCAGCACGTCGTGCATCGAGAAGCCCGGATCGGCCGGATACAGCGCGTCGTAGATCGAGCGCGCGAAGGCCAGGTCGGCCGGGGTCTTCACCCGCCAGTCGTAGTGCGACCAGTCGCGATGGGCCTTCAGGTGAGCCTGGCGGAAGCGGTCCGGCCGCGCGCGGATGGCGGCGGTCGGCGAGATCATGGCCAGCGGGTCGCGGACCTCGGCGGCGGCCATGCGCAGCGCCTCGACGGTGACCACCTCGACCTCGAGGCCGGCCGGAAAGGTGCGCTCGACGCGGTTGGAGGTGTAGGCCGCGCCGCTGACCTGGGCCAGGCGAACGGCCTCGTCGATCACGGCCGGATCGACGAACGGCGCGTCGCCCTTGATGCGGACGATGTGGCTGACCGGGCCGGCGGCCTCGGCGCAGCGGGCGATGCGGTCGAGGATGTCGCTGCCCGAGCCGCGGTGCACGGCGTAGCCGCGCGACACCACCAGACCGGCCAGGCCGTCGTCGTCAGCGGCGTCGCTGGTAGCGACGATGATCTTGTTCAGGCGCCGGGCGCCGCGCAGCCGCTCGAGCTGGCGCAGGATCATCGGCTGACCCTGGAGGGTGGCGACGGCCTTGCCGGGCAGACGTTTGGAGCCCATGCGGGCCTGGACGACGGCGAGGATCATGGCGTTCGTCTCCCTCTTTGTTTCTCAGCTCTTGTTCTGAGGCTGAGCTTCGATTCGCCTGGTCGTCAGGCGACCCAACGTCGCGGGTCCAGGGCCACCGGATCGTCGATGGCCATGTCGTCCCAATCGAGGTCGGGCGGCGGGCTGGAGGCGGCGGCGACCACGGCCGACAGTTCGGCGGCCGAGGTGACGCCCACGAGGACGGCGCTGGCTTCGACGCGCGACAGGGCGAAGCCCAGCGCGGCCTGCAGCGGATCGGAACGGCCCTCGGCGATCATCCGGCGGACCTTCGACAGGCGGCCCGAAGCCCCCTTCAGCTGGGCGGGAACGCGGTCGGGCGGCAGGAACAGCAGGCCGTTGAGGAAGATCGAGCGCAGTTGCACCTCGATCCCCATGCCGGCGATGCGTTGCAGCGAGCCGTCGGCCAGCAGGCGCTGGTCCAGCAGGCTGGCCGGGGCTTGCAGAATGTCGGGCTTGAAACGACGGGCCACGCCCACCGGATCGTCGCTGGCGTGGGCGGCGACGCCGATCTTGGCGAACAACCCCTCGTCGCGCAAACGGGCCAGACGGTCCCAGACGGCCGCGCCGTGCGCGCCGAAAAGTTCCGAGGGCGAGGAGACGATGACGGCGTCGGCGCGCTCGATCCCCAGGCGGCGCAAGGACGCGCGGGTCTCGGCCTCGACGAAGTCGGGACCACGGTCGGCGCGGGCGGCCGACAGGGTGACGCGGAACGGCACGGGACGGGGAATCAGGTCGCCCAGCACCTGCTCGGCGCGGCCGTAGTTGCCGGACACGTCCAGCACCGACAGGCGCGCGCGGGCGGCGATGTTGAGGATGTCGCGGGCTTCGGTTTCCGGGGATCGGGCGCGCGGCGACGCGCTCATGCCGTCCAGTCCGAACTGGGCGGCGGCGAGACCGAGCTTGGAAACGGAAAGCGACATGGAAATCCGTGAGGATGAGAACACCTGTGACGCGAACCGTACGCCCCAAGGTTTGAAGAAGGCGTTTCTGGAAACTTGCCGAGGCGTTAACATGCTTGGCAATGAACCTGCCCGATCACGCCGACACCGACGTGTCTCTCGCCGCCGCCGCCGCGCCTTCCGATTGGCCGCTTCACGGCCTGGCGGAAGACATGCGGCCGGCCCTGGCGAGCGCCCTGGCGCAAGGCCCGGCGGGCCTTGCGACCATCATTTCCCTAGGCGACGGCGGGCCTCGCCCGGTCGGCACCCAGATGGTGTTCGGGGTCGATAGCCGAGCCGGCTTCCTGTCGGGCGGCTGCATCGAGGCCGACGTCGAGGACCATGCCAGGGCCTGCACGGCCGACGGACGCCCCCGGCGCCTGGTCTACGGCGATGGCAGCCCCTGGCCCGACATCCGCCTGCTGTGCGGGGCGCGGATCGAGATCCTGGTCGAGCGAATCACGCCGGACGATCCGGCGGCCCGCGAACTGCTGGCCCTGGCCGAGGCCCGGGTTCCGGCGATCTGGATCAGCGACGGCGAACGGCGGCTCTGCGCGCCCTTGCCGGAGTTCGTCTCGGCCTGGCCCGGGGCCTTTTCGCGTCGCTTCGATCCGCCGCCTAGGCTGGTGGTGTTCGGCGGCGACCCGACCGCCCTGGCCGTGGCCGGCCTGGGCGCGCAGTCGGGCTTCCAGACCACCCTGGTGCGGCCCAAGGGCCCGACCTCGCCCCCGCCCCTGGCCGGCGTGGCCTATCGCCGAGACGACGTCGCCTCCGCCGCGGCGGCGATCGGCCTGGACCCCTGGACGGCGGTGGCGATCTGCGGCCACGACGAGGCGGTCGACCACCAGGCCCTGCTGGCCGCCCTGCCCTCGGCCGCGCCCTATGTCGGCCTGCTGGGCGCGCGGCGACGACTGGGCGAGCGGCTGGACCGTCTGCGAGCGGCCGGGGTCGGCGAGCGTGACCTTCAGAAGCTGCGCGCGCCGATCGGCCTGGACCTGGGCGGCAAGGCGCCGTTCGAGGTGGCCGTGGCGGTGATCGGCGAGATCATGGCGACCCGGCACGGCCAGCCGGCCCTGGCGCGGCGACTCTGATGAAGCATGCGGGTTCCGAGGCCTTGGACCAGCTGGAGCCGCTGATCGCCCGGATCCGCGTCCTGCCCGGCCTGGTCGAGAAGCAGCGCGGAACCTTCTACCGCAAGTCCCGGGCCTTCCTGCATTTCCACGAGGACCCCAAGGGGCTGTTCGCCGACATCCGCGTCGAGGGCGATGATTTCGAGCGCATCGACGTCACGGACGCGGCCGGCGCCGATCGGCTGGTGGCGATGGCTCGGGCCTGTGTCGAGCCCTAGTCGGCCCGCCAGTCGCCCGACTTGCCGCCGGTCTTCTCGACCAGACGCACGGCCTCGATGACCATGCCCTTCTCGGCGGCCTTCAGCATGTCGTAGATCGTCAGGCAGGCCACCGACACGGCGGTCAGGGCCTCCATCTCCACGCCCGTCTGGCCCTTCAGCTTGACCCGGGCCATCACCGCCAGTCCGCCTTCGGCCGGCTCGACCGACACCTCGACCTTGGACAGGGCCAGGGGGTGGCACAGCGGGATCAGATCGGAGGTTTTCTTGGCCGCCATCACCCCGGCGATCTCGGCCACGGCGCAAACGTCGCCCTTGCGCCCTGTTCCGGACACGGCCAGCTCGAGGGTGGAGGGGCGCATCCGCACGAAGCCGACGGCGATCGCCTCGCGGACCGTCTCGGCCTTGTCGGAGACGTCGACCATGCGGGCGCGGCCCTGGTCGTCGATGTGGGTCAGGCGGGTCACTGTTCCAGCAGTCCTATTGCTCTAGGAGTCGGGGCATCAGTTCGACCATGTTGCAGGGCTTGTGGCGGCTGTCGAGCTGGGCCGAGATCACCTTGTCCCAGCCGTCCTTGACCGCCCCGTTGCTGCCCGGCAGGCAGAACACAAACACCCCGCCGATCAGGCCCGCCGTGGCGCGACTCTGCAGGGTCGACAGGCCCACCGAGGCGTAGCTGACCAGGTGGAAGACCACCGAGAAGCCGTCGATCTTCTTGTCGAACAGCGGCTCCAGGGCCTCGACCGTGACGTCGCGGCCGGTCAGGCCCGTGCCGCCGGTGCTGACGACGGCGTCGACCTGGCCGCCGGCGATCCAGTCGCGCACCGTCCGGCGGATGGTCTCGATGTCGTCGCGGACCACCGCCCGGCCTGCCAGCTCGTGGCCGGCGGCCTTGACCCGATCGATCAGCAGCTGGCCTGAGGTGTCGTTGGACTCGTCGCGGGTGTCCGACACGGTCAGGATCGCCACGCGCACCGGCTTGAACAGAAGCTCCGGCTTGATGCCGCCGCCGGGGATGAGGCCTGCCGACATGCTGTTCTCCCGTCCTAGTCCCAACGCTCGGCGTCGGTCCTATCCTGAGCCGTCGGCTCGATCCAGCGGTCGCCGTCCGGACCGTGCTCCTTCTTCCAGAAGGGTGCGCGGCTCTTGAGGTAGTCCATCAGGAAGTCGCAGGCCTCGAACGCGGCGCGGCGATGGCCGGCCGCCGTGGCCACGAAGACGATCGCCTCGCCCGGCGCGACGCGGCCGACGCGATGGACGATGCGGTAGTCGTGCAGGGCGAACCGGGCCTTGGCCTCCTCGGCGAACTGGGCGATCGCCGCATCGGTGAAGCCGGGATAGGCCTCCAGCTCCAGGATCCGGGCCCGGCCCTGTTCGGCCCGCGCCAGGCCGACGAAGCTGGCCACCGCGCCGGTCTCGTCGCGGCCGGCGCAGAAGCTCGTCAACAAGAGCCCTGGCTCGAAGGCCTCGCCGGTCAGGCTGATTGACGGAAAGGTCGTCATCCGCCGCTCATCGGCGGCAGGAAGGCCACTTCGGTGGCGGCGGCCAGGCTCGCCTCGCCCCGGACGATGGCCTTGTCGACCGCCACCTGCACGCCGGGGCCGGAAAGCGCCTCGCCCAGACCCGGATCGTCGGCGGCGAGAGCCGCGCGCAGGGCGGCCAGGGTCGCGGCCTCGACGGAGCGGTCGCGCCAGCCGGCCTGGTCGGCCAGGCGTCCGAGCAACAGCACTCGCGCCACGATCAGCCCCCAGTCGTCGACATGTGGCGCGCCACGGCCGGCCGCGCGCCGTCGATGTGGAAGTCGTGGCCCTGGGGTTTGGTCCCGATGGCCGCGAAGATCGCCCGCTCCAGGTCCGCGTCGTCGGCCCCGCCGCGGATCACCGCCCGCAGGTCGCTGGCGTCGTCGCGACCCAGACAGGTGTGCAAGGTGCCGGTGCAGGTCAGGCGGACCCGATTGCAGGCCTCGCAGAAATTGTGGCTCAGCGGCGTGATCAGGCCCAGCCGCCCGCCGGTCTCCTCGACGCGGACATAGCGGGCCGGCCCGCCGGTGGCGTAGGCCAGGTCCGTCAGGGTCCAGAACGACGAAAGATCGCGGCGGACGTCCTTCAGCGACAGGTACTGGTCGGTGCGGTCCACCTCGACCTCGCCCAGCGGCATGGTCTCGATCAGGGTCATGTCGGCGCCCAGGCCGTGAGCCCACTGGATCAAGGCCGGCAGTTCCTCGGCGTTGTCGTGCTTGAGGGCCACGGCGTTGATCTTGACCTGCAGCCCGACGGCCAGGGCTGCGTCGATCCCCGCCAGCACCTTGGACAGGTCGCCGCCTCGGGTCAGCTTGCGGAACAGGTCGGGCTTGAGGGTGTCGAGCGACACGTTGATCCGCCGCACGCCCAAGCGGGCCAGGTCGGCCGCGTGCCCGGCCAGCTGGGTGCCGTTGGTGGTCAGGGTCAGCTCGTCCAGGGCGCCGGACCGCAGATGCCGCGACAGCCGCTCGACCAGGGTCATGATCCCCTTGCGCACCAGCGGCTCGCCGCCGGTCAGCCGCAGCTTGCGCACGCCCAGCTCGACGAAGGCCGAGGCCAGGCGATCCAGCTCCTCCAGCGACAGGACCTCCGCCTTCGGCAGGAAGGTCATGTGCTCGGCCATGCAATAGGTGCAGCGCAGGTCGCAGCGGTCGGTGACCGAGACGCGCAGATAGGTCACCGCGCGGCCGAAACCGTCGACCAAACGGCTTGGCAGGCGCGGAGAACGGATGACCGCTTGCGCGGGGCTGGCGTCATAAGGCGTCATGTCGGTTCGTAAGATAGGCGTGGGACGGCATGGCGGAAAGTGAAAGCGCGCGGTGCGACGCCGTGATCCTGGCGGCGGGAGCCGGGCGCCGGTTCGCCGAGCACTCCGGCGGCCGCAAGCTGCTGGCGTCGTTCGACGGCCGTCCGCTGGTGGTCGGGGCCCTGGATGCGGCTTTCGCGGCCCCGGCGCGGCGGGTGCTGCTGATCACCGACGGCGATCCGGACCTGGCCAGGATCGCCCGCGACCATGCTGGATCTCTGGGTCGCGGGGACGCTCTCGACCTCATCGTCGCCGCCGACGCCGCCGAGGGCATGGGCGCCTCGCTGCGGACGGCCGTCGCCGCCCTGCCCCCGGATTCGGACGGCGTCTTCGTGTTCCTGGGCGACATGCCGCGTGTTCCGCCTGGCGTGACGTGCGATCTGGCGCGGGCGCTGCGCCCAGGCGTCGACGCCGTGGCGCCCTGCTTCGCGGGACGACGCGGACATCCCGTGCTGTTCGGAAGGGCCTGTTATCCCGCCCTGCGGAGCCTGGACGGCGATATCGGCGCGCGGGAGGTCCTGGCCGCGCTGGGCGAACGCCTGGCGTTGATCGACGGGCCGGACGACGGCGTGCTGTTCGATGTCGACCGTCCCGAGGACCTGACCCGCGGCGGGTGACCGCTCAGGAGGGCGCGTGGCCATGCCGACGCCCGCCGGCCCAGGTCCCGAACGCGATGCACGCCAGGACCCCGTAGCTCCAGATCGCCATGCTGGCCTTCAGCGTGTTGATGGTCACCCGAAGGTCGATCATCACCGCCACGTGCGAGGCCACGATGATCGCCATGAAGGCCGAGGCGACGATCGTCCAGAGGCGCCGGGTCCGCATCGAGATCCAGATGAACGCCGCCAGCGCCGCGATGTCGATCGCCAGCACCCCGTAGTCGGCGCTCTGGACCTGCTGGCGGTGGACCAGCAGGGAGCCCAGCCAGTCGGCGAGGAAGGCCGCGCCGATCCAACGGGCGCTCCGATCGCCGCGCCACATCGCGAACCCGCAGACCAGGACGGCCAGGATCAGGGAGATGATGGTGTGGATCTGCACGGCCGTGGCGCTCGAAACCAAGTTCGAACGCCACCATGCCGCAAGCGTGGTTCGGAGAATAGCAACCTGTGGTCAGTGCCGCGTGCGGCGGCCTTCCCACAGGATGGTCTTCACCTCCTGGATGATGCTCAGCGCGCCGTCGGTGTCGCCGGCCTCGTCGAGGGCGACCAACTGGGGCATCAGCACGGACAGGATCCGGCGCTGGACGGGCCCGAGTGTGCGCAGGTGCTGGCGGAATTCCTGCAGCTCGTCGGTCGTCGAGTCCTGCGGCTGCTGAACGGTCTGGGCGGTGCTCATTGCACGTCATCTTTCATGGGTCGTGCGCGGTTCGGGCCGTGCACGGACGAGGTGGAATATCGGATCAGGCGGCCAGGCCGCCGCGTACGGCGTGCAGGCCGCTGGTGCGCGGCTCTTCCGGACCCTTGTCCAGGTCGCCGCCGGCCATGGCGCCGCAACCGATCTGGCTGCGCACGGTGGCCAGGGCGCTGTGGGTCTCGATGATCGTCCGGCGGGCGGAAACGATGTGGGCCAGGGTCTCGCCCAGGTTGGCGACGGCTTCCTGGCCGAGCACGGCCGACAGCTTGGTCTCGAGCCGGAGCGAGGGCAGCAGACCCATCAGCTCGGCGGTTTCGCGCAGGGCGGCGTCGATCGCGGCTTCGGCGCGCATCAGCTTCGCAGCGCCCGCGCGGGCGGCTTCGGTGCGTTTCATGGCATGACTCTCCCGGTCGCACGGGTCCCCCCCGCACGTTCAAGTCGATGAAATTGTTTCTGGAAATTCGGCGTCAGTGCGCCGGAGGCGGGCTCCAGCCCTCGCGGAACCGCTGAAGGGCGTAGAGGAATTCATGGGCGCCCATCGTCACCGTCCCGAGCAGGATTCCGCCCAGGGTGGCGATGGCGAGGATCAGGCCCAACCACTGCAAGGGCGTCAGGTCATCGCGCCAACTCCTTCCGTACGGAGCGGCGTGTCGTCCGCCAGGAAGGCCGTCGCGGCCAGGACCCTCAGGAGCAGCTTGCCAGGCGGATCGCCCGCCGCCTGCGCCTTGCGCAGCGCCGAGACCGTCTCCGAGACCAGGCGGCCGCGTTCCGGGGTTCCCGCCATCAAGATCAGCCCCTCTTCCAGGGACTGCCAACTTGCGATGAAGAAGGCCGAGGCCGGGTTCGGAGTGTTCGTGGAAGATTTCGTCATGGCTGCTCTCGCTGTTGAAGCGAGAAGAGACCCCTGACTGGGCCATGGCTAGGTCGGCCGATTGCTTACGGTAGTCATTACCGGGGTCGGTTTCCCAGGCGATGAACGCCAGGGCGGCGTCGCGGCGGTTCAGGCCGGCCAGGCGGCGGCGCGCGCTGAGCACGTGCATCTCGACCGTCTTGGGCGAGAGCCGCAGCAGACGGGCGATTTCCTTGGACTGTCGATGCTGAGCGATAAGCCGCAGAATCTCCCGCTCGCGAGGAGTCAGCCGCTCAAAGCCCAGGTTGTCGCCAGCGTCCACCATGCCGCTAAAATGGTTCGCGGCTCGCCTTACGTCCAGCAAGACTTGACTGATCGTGTCCCTGGAGGGCGCGTCACGTCAAAACCGCATCGAATTTCGCTACGTTCGGCGGCCTTTATTGTCGATCGAGTGACAGTCAGACCTCGGCGCGAACAAAAGGCAGGCGCTGGGTCGGGGTCTTGGAAAGCGCCAGAAGGGCGTTGGCCACCGCCGGGGCGATGACCGGCGTTCCCGGCTCGCCCACGCCGCTGGGCGGGTTGCCGGAAGGCACGACATAGGTCTCGACCGTCGGCGCCTCGTTGATCCGCAGCACGCGGTAGGTGTCGAAATTGCTCTGGTCGACCCGACCGTCCGTCAACGTGATCTCGCCGTAGAGCGCCGCCGACAGGCCGTAGCAGGTGCCGCCCTCGACCTGGGCCGCCACCTGGTCGGGCGCGACCGCCACGCCGCAGTCGATCGCCGTCACCACGCGTCCGACCCGAGGCTGGCCGTCGACCAGCTTGACCTCGGCCACCTGGGCGACGACCGAGCCGAAGCTCTCGTGCACCGCCACGCCGCGCGTGTAGCCCGCGGCCGGCGCCGGGCCGGCCTTTTCGACCGCCAGGTTCAGGGCCGCCAGATGGCGCGCGCCCTCCGGGCCGATCTTGGTGTAGAGCGCCCGGCGGTACTCGACCGGGTCCTTGCCGGCCTTCAGGGCCAGCTGGTCGATGGTGTGCTCCATGACGAAGGCGGTGTGGGTCGCGCCCACCGACCGCCACCACAGCACCGGCACGCCGCCTTCCGGCGTGGCCAGCTGGGCGTCGACGATCGGCGTGGCCTTCAGATAGGGCGAGCCGGCCGTCCCCTCGATCGCGGTCTGGTCGGGACCCTTCGCCTTCATGGGCGAGTCCTTCATGATCGACTGGGTGACGATCCGATGGCGCCAGGTCGCCGGATAGCCGTCCTTGTCCAGCGTCACCCGCACGGCGTGGTGGATCAGCGGCCGGTAGTAGCCGCCCCGCATGTCGTCCTCGCGGGTCCAGATCAGCTTCACCGGCCGGCCATGGCCGACCTTCTGGGCGATGGTCACGCACTCGGCCACGTAGTCGGACTGGAAATTGGCCCGCCGCCCGAACGAGCCGCCGGCGTACAGGGTCTCGATCTCGACCGAACCGGGCAGGGTCTTGACGATCTTGGCCGCGTTCATCTGGTCCAGGGTCTGGGCCTGGGAGCCGTGGATCAGCTTGACCTTGTTGCCGTCGACGATGGCCACGCAGTTCATCGGCTCCATGGTGGCGTGGGCCAGGTAGGGGAAGTCGTAGGTGGTCTCGAAGACCTGGGCGCCCCCTTTTGAAGGATTGGGGCCGGCCGAGGCGGCCGCCGCGTCGCCCTTGGAGTCGAAGGCCTGCCACTCCAGATCGGCGGGACCCTTGCCGGCGGCGATGTCGCGCCACTGCTGGGCGATCGTCGCCGAGCTTCGGGTCTCGGCCTTGCCCTCGTCCCACTCGACCTTCAGGGCCTCGCGGCCCATGCGGGCGGCGTAGGTGGTGTCGGCGACCACCGCGACCCCGGTCGGGATCTCGTAGACGTCGACCACGCCCGCCACCTTCTTGGCGTCGTCGCCGTTGAAGCTCTTCACCTTGCCGCCGAAGCGGGGCGCGTGGGCGACCACCGCCACCAGCATGTCCGGCAGCTGGACATCCTGGGTGTAGCGGGCGGTCCCGTTGCTCTTGATCAGGCTGTCCTTGCGGCGCACCCGATCGGTGCCGATCAGGGTGAAGGTCTTGGGATCCTTCAGAGTCGGGTTCTCGGGCGGCGTCACCTTGGCGGCGTCGACGATCAACTCGCCGAAGCCCGCGCTCTTGCCGCTGGCGTGGCCGACCACCCCGTCCTTGACGGTGATCTGGCCGACGGGGGCGTTCCATCGGGTCGCCGCCGCCTGGACGAACATCGCCCGCGCGCCGGCCCCGGCCTTGCGCAGCTGCTCCCAGGAATTGGAGATCGCCGACGAGCCGCCGGTCAGCTGGATGCCCGAGCCGGTGTTGGCGTAGAGCTTGGCGTTGGCCGGAGCGTGGACGACCTTCACCCGGCTCCAGTCGGCGTCCAGCTCCTCGGCGACGATCGCCGCCAGGCCCGCGTGATTGCCCTGGCCGAACTCGATGTGCTTGGACAGCACCGTCACCGCGCCGTCCGGATCGAACTGGATGAACGGCCCGAACGCGCCCGGTTCGACCTTGGAGCCGGCGCTCATCAGCTCGGCCGGCGAACAGCCGACCAGCAGGGCCCCGCCGGCCAGGACGGCGCCGACCACCACGTCGCGGCGGCTGACGCCCTCTTGGCCCTGCGGCTTCTGGAAGGGGGCGTTCATTGGCCCACTCCGCGACCGGTCGAGCCCGAGGCGGCGGCGATCTCGTCGTCGACGTCGTTCGAGGCCACGGGTTTGGCGGCGGCCGGCGCCGCGACCGTCGGGGCCGCGGCCAGGCCGGCGGCGTCCTTGATGGCGGCGCGGATGCGCTGGTAGGTGCCGCAGCGACAGATGTTGCCGCTCATGGCGTTGTCGATGTCCTCGTCGCTGGGCGACTTGGTGGCGGCCAGCAGGGCGGCGGCCGACATGATCTGGCCGGACTGGCAGTAGCCGCACTGGGGCACGTCGTGCCTGACCCAGGCCTGCTGCAGCGGGTGCTCGCCGCCCAGGCTCTCGATCGTGGCGATCTTGGCGCCGGCCAGCGCCGCGATCGGCGTCACGCAGGAGCGCACCGGGTCGCCGTTGACGTGGACCGTGCAGGCCCCGCATTGGGCCATGCCGCAGCCGAACTTGGTGCCGGTCAGGCCCAGCTCGTCGCGCAGCACCCACAGCAAGGGCGTCTCGGGGGCGGCCTTCACGGCGACCGTCTTGCCGTTGATGTCCAACGTTGACGTCATGGCTTTCGCCTCCCAAGCGAAAAGCGGGGCCCGACGACCCAGCTTGGCCGAATCTAACACTGCTCAAACCCAAACCCGCCAGTGAAATCTTGGTTCAGGCAGGCTAGCCTGACACGCTCGTTCGCTTGCTTTGGTCAGGACCCGCGCCTTGGATTCCTTCCCCGCCTACTTCCCCTTGGCCGGCCGCAAGGTCGTGATCGCCGGCAGCGGCGAGGCCGCCGACAACAAGGCGCGGCTGTTCGACGGGTCGCCGGCCACGCTGGTGCGGGTCGACGGCCACGCCGCCTTCCTGCCGGGAACCTACGCCGGTGCGATCCTGGCCTTCGTGGCCGGCGACGACGAGGTCTTCCTTCAGAGCGCGGCCAGCGCCGCGCGGGCCGCTCGGGTCTTGGTCAACGTCGTCGACAAGCCGGCGATGAGCGACTTCAACACCCCGGCGGTGATCGACCGCGGCGAGGTGGTGGCGGCCGTCGGCACGGGCGGCGCCTCGCCCACTCTGGCCACCAAGCTGCGCAACGACATCGAGGCCCAGGTGCCGGAAGGCTCGGGCCGGGTGGCGGCCCTGCTGCGCAAGTTCCAGGACGAGGTGCGCGGCGCCCTGCCCGCCATGCACGAGCGCCGGGCCTTCCTGCGCGACGCGGTCGCGGGCGAAGCGGCTCAGGCGGCCATGGCGGGCGACATGGAAAAGGCCGGCCAATTGTTCCGCCAGGCCCTGGCCAAGGGCGTCGGCCGCGAGGGCAAGGTGCGGTTCATCGCCGGCAAGGGGCCTTCGGACCTGCTGACGCTGCGTGCGCTCCGGGCCCTGGGCGCGGCCGACGTGCTGATCGCCGACGAGGGCGCCGATCCGGAGGTCGTGACCATGGCCCGCCGCGACGTGAACCGGATGGAACCTGCCGAAGCGAGCGCCGAGACGCTCGTGGCGCTGGCCAATGAAGGCAAGCAGATCGTCCGGCTCATCGTGGCCCCGGTCGATCCGGCGCTGGTCCATGCCCTCGCCGCCGCCTCGGTGGCGGTCGAGGTGCTGATGGCCGCGCCCGCCGTCTAGTCCAGCGACCGGTCCTTGGTCTCGGGCAGCAGGAACAGGGTCGTCAGCACGCTGATCAGGGTGAAGAACACCGGGTACCAGAGCCCGGYGTAGATGTTTCCCACCGCCGCCACGATGGCGAAGGCGCTGAACGGCACGAAGCCGCCGATCCAGCCCGTGCCGATGTGGTAGGGCAGCGACAGGGCGGTGTAGCGCACTCTTGTCGGGAAAAGCTCGACGAGGGCCGCGGCCAGCGGTCCGTACAGGGCGGTGGCGGCGACCACGAACACCAGCAGGACGCCGAACACGCCCCACCAGTTCATCCGCGCCGGATCGGCCTTGGCCGGATAGCCGGCCTTGACCAGGGCGGCCTTGATGGCGGCTTCGCCGGCGGTCTTCACCGCCTTGGCGTCCGCGGCCGGCAGATCCTTGGCGCTTCGCGAGACGATGCGGGTCTCGCCCACCTGGACGACGGCCGCCGCACCGGCTGGGCCGGCATGGTTGGCGTAGGACACCCCGGCGTTGGCCAGGGCGCTCTTGGCGATGTCGCAGGACGAGACGAAGGCGGCCTTGCCGATGGGGTCGAACTGCAGGGCGCAATCCTGGGGATCGGCGGTGACCGTGACCGGAGCCTTGGCAGAAGCCTCGGCCAGGGCCGGATTGGCGGTCCGCTCCAGCAGGTGGAAGCCGGGGAAGTAGAAGACCAGAGCCAGGGTCATGCCGCCCAGCATCACCGGCTTTCTGCCGATCCTGTCGGACAGCCAGCCGAAGACGACATAGAGCACCGCGCTGACCGCGGCGGCGGCCATCATCAGGCCGTTGATCGTGCCCGGCGCGACCTTCAGGAACTTCTCCATGAAGGTCTGGATGTAGAAGAAGGTCGTGTACCAGACCGCGCCCTGGGCCGACATGACGGCGAAGAAGGCCAGTAGCACCAGCTTGAGGTTCTTCCACTGGCCAAAGGCCTCGGCATAGGGCGCCTTGGACGCCGCGCCCTCTTCCTTCATCCGGGCGAAGGTCGGGCTTTCGCTGAGCTTCAGACGCATCCAGACCGAGACCGCCAACAGGCCGATCGAAACGGCGAAGGGGATACGCCAGCCCCAGGCGTCGAAGGCGGTCGGCCCGGCGACCTCGCCCAGCAGCCAACGGGTCGCCAGGATGACCAGCAGCGCCGCGAACAAACCCATCGACGCCGAACTCTGCACCCAGGCGGTCGAGCGGCCGCGCTGGTGCGGCGGCGAATGCTCGGCCACGTAGATCGCCGCGCCGCCGTACTCGCCGCCCAGGGCGAAACCCTGCACGCAGCGCAGGATGATCAGCAGGATCGGCGAGATGATCCCCGCCTGCTGGTAGGTCGGCAGCAGGGCGATGGCGAAGGTCGCGCCGCCCATCAGCAGCACCGTGGCCAGGAACGCGCCCTTGCGGCCGGCCTGGTCGCCGATCTTGCCGAACACCAGTGCCCCCAGCGGCCGAAAGGCGAAGCCCACGCCGAACAGGGCCAGGGCGGCCACGTAGCCCGCCGTGTCGGACAAGCCCGTGAAGAAGGTCTTGGAGATCACCTGGGCCAGGCTGCCGAAGATGAAGAAGTCGTACCATTCGAAGGCGGTGCCCGCGGAGGAAGCCGCCACCACCGTGCGCATCGACGCGCGGTCCTCACCCTGAGCCTGGGCCGTCATGCGTGGCTTCCCCCATGTTCTTGGGGGAAATGCTTAGCGCGGTTTCGGGCGGGCTGGAAAGCCTAGGCCACCGCCGCCTCGTCCTCAACCTGGCCGCCCGCCAGCCGGATGATCTCGCCGATCAGGGCGGCGGGGGAGATCGGCTTGGCGGCGACGCCGTCCATGCCCGCGGCGAGATAGGCGGCGCGCTGGTGCGACAGGACGTTGGCGGTCAGGGCGATGATCGGGGTCTTGGCGGCGGGGCTGGGCAGGTTGCGGATGCGGCGGGCGGCTTCCAGCCCGTCGATGCCGGGCATCTGCACGTCCATCAGGATCAGGTCGAAACCGCGCGCCGCCGTGGTCACGCCGTCCAGCCCGTCCTCGGCCGTCTCGACCTTGGCGCCCAGCTGCTCGAGAATGCGGCGGGCGACCAGGCGGTTGGTGGCGTTGTCCTCGACCACCAGGATCTTCAGGCCTTGCAGCAGGCCGTCGGCCATCTCCGCCTCGACGGCCCGCGCCTGGGCTGGCGGCGCGGCGATGGTCAGCAGGAAGGTCGAGCCGACGCCCTCACGGGAGGTGAAGCCGACCTCGCCGCCCATCATCTGGGCCAGGCGCCGGGTGATGGCCAGGCCCAGGCCCGACCCGCCGAACCGGCGGGTGGTGCTGGCGTCGGCCTGCTGGAAACGTTCGAACAGCCGCGCCTGGGCCTCGGCGGCGATGCCGACCCCGGTGTCGATCACCTCGAAGGCGACGCGCGGTCCAACCTCGCCTCCGTCGCCCTCCAGCCGACGGACCTTCAGGGTCACCGAACCGGCCAGGGTGAACTTCACGGCGTTGCCCACCAGGTTGAACAGCGCCTGGCGCAACCGGCTGGGGTCGGTGAGGATCAAGCCGAGGTCGGGGGCGTCGACCCGCAGCTCCAGCCCCTTGTGCTCGGCCTGGGCGCGCAGCAGCCGCGCCACGCTCGTGGCCAGTTCGCTGGGATCGACCGCCTCGCGGGTGACGTCCAGCCGTCCGGCCTCGATCCGGGAGAAGTCGATCACGTCGTCCAGCAGGGTGGACAGCATGCGTCCGCAGGCCAGGGCCTCGCCCAGCAGATGGTCGGCCTCGCCCGGCAGCTTCTCGCGCTTGAGCAGGTGCATGACCCCCAGCACTCCGTTCATCGGCGTGCGGATCTCGTGGCTCATATTGGCCAGGAACTGGGCCTTGGCGTCGTTGGCGGCCTGGGCGGCGCGCTCGGCCTCGACCAGGGCCAGCTCGGCGCGTTTCTTGTCGTCGATGTCGAGGATCAGGCCGAACGCCTTGCGGATGCGGCCGCTCGCGTCCGTCCGCACCTCGTGGAAGATGCGGATCCAGCGCTCGTCGCCGGCGGGGGTGACCACCCGCACGTCGAAGGAGCGGCCCTTGGCGCTCAGATGGCCGTCCTCATGACGCTGCCGGTCCCCGGCCGCCTCGTAGACCGCCGTCACGTCGTCGGGATGGATCATCGGCCAGACGGCGCTGCGCACGTCGTCATAGGTGACCCGACGACCCAGGATGCGGTGGAACTCGGGCGAGCCCCAGAAGCTCTTGCCCGCGTGGTCGATCTCGTAGACCCCCGCCTGGGCCGCGCCCAGGGCCACCCGCAGCCGCCGGGCGTTGGCGCGCGCCTCGCGGCGGGCCTCCGACAAGGCCGTGACGTCGTCCATGTAGGTGATGACGCCGACGATCTCGCCCTGGGCGTCGCGCCAGGGACGCGCCTCCCAGCGCAGGGTGTGGCTGCGGCCGTGACCGTCGTGCAGCTGATCCTCGCGCCGCACCACCGTCTCGCCCGTCAGGGCGCGCTCGACGGCGCGGACGAAGCGCTTGCGGGCTCCGGACGTCAGCTCGTGCAGGGTGCGGCCGATGACCTCCGCCTCGGTGGCCTGGAAGGTCTCCAGGAAGCGCGGGCTGACCACCTGCAGGCGCAGGTCGCGGTCGTAGAGCGCCACGGCGAACGGGGCCTCCTCGACCAGCCGGCGGGCCTGGCGCTCGCCCCAGACCGCGGCGTCGCGGGTGCGGGCCACGTCGGTGACGTTCTGGGAGATGCCCTTCAAGGCGAACAGGCCGTCGGCGCGCGGTTCGGTGCGGAAGGTGGCGCGGTAGGTGAACCATTGGCCGCCCGCTCCCCGCAGGCGGTGCTCGATCGTGCCGCCCACGCCCGTGCGCACGGCGCGGTCGAAGGCCTCGGCCAGGGCGTCGCGCTCGGCCGGGTCCAACCGGTCGTAGAACTGCTCGGGACGGGCGATGGTCGCCGCGCCCAGGCCGGTGGTCTCCAGCAGATCGCGGGACCACTCGATGTATTTCTCGTGCGGCTCGTAGCTCCACATGCCGACGCCGGCCGAGGAGGCCAGCAGGTCGCGGGTCTGGCGGGCGGCGGCGATCTCGGCGCGGCGGGCCATGTCGGCGGTGACGTCGCGCAGGGCGCCGATCGTCTCGCCGTTGGGCCCCAGGCGCGAACTGCCCTCCAGCCAGACCCAGCCGCCGGTCTTGCAGGTCACCTTCAGGCGATGGGAGGCCTCGCCCGAGGCGCGGATCAGGGCGGCGGTCTCGACGAACTCCTGGCGGGAGTCCGAGTGCACGAAGCGCAGGGCGGGCTGGCCGATCAGGTCCTGGGGGGTCCAGCCGGTCACCCGCGTCCAGGCCGGATTGACCGTGGCGAACCGCCCCCTCGACACCACGGCGAACAGATCATGCGAATGGTCGAAGAACCATTGCGCGCTCTCCGCGTCGCTCAGTTGTGGGGATTTCGAGGGCGAGGTCATCGCGGCTCCAGGAAACGGACGCCGGATGTTGAAGCTCAAGAGTAAACTTATGGTTGGCGTCGGCGATCATTGTTCGCCGACCGCGTGTCAGACCTCGGCCCACATCCGCAGAAGGTTGTGATAGGTCCCCGTCAGCGACAGCACCGATGGGTCCGTGGACCCCACCGCGCCGGACAGGCGCTGGATCGAAACGTCCATGTCCAGCAGCAGGGCCCGCCTGGCGTCGTCGCGCACCAGGCTCTGGATCCAGAAGAAGCTGGCGGTGCGGACGCCGCGGGTCACCTGGGTGACGTGGTGCAGGCTGGAGGCCGGATAGAGGATCGCCGCGCCCGCCGCCAGCTTGACCAGGTGACTGCCGTAGCTGTCCTCGACCACCAGTTCTCCGCCGTCGTAGTCGTCCGGATCGCTGAGGAAGACCGTGATCGACAGGTCGGTGCGCAGGGGCTGGCCGGTCGAGGGATCGCGGCGGATCGCGTTGTCGACATGGTCGGCGAAGCCCATGCCGACGCCGTAGCGGTTGAACAGCGGCGGCAGGATGGTGCGCGGCAGGGCGGCCGAGACGAACAGCGGATTGGCCTGCAGGGCCTGGACGATCAGCGCCCCGACCTCGCTGGCCGCCGCGCCGTCCTGCGGCAGCTGCTGGTTGTTCTTGGCCATCGCCGCCTGGAAGCCCGAGGTGGCGTTGCCGTCGACCCAGTCGGCGGCGTCGAGCACGGCCCGGCAGTGGGCGACCTCGTCGGGCGTCAGGACGTCGGGGATCTGGATCATCATGATCCTTCTCCTAGCAAGAAATCGGCTCCTGGCAGAAATAGGACCTCGCCCGGGAGGGGCCGCTCCCGGGCGAGGCTTTGAGCGTCAGGACGAGCACTCCGGGGAGGAGAAGGCTCAGTACTTGACGTTCAAGGTCAGGATCGCCTGCCGGCCGGGGGCCGGGTCGGCGTGGTGGGTGCCGTTGGTCTTGGTGAAATAGCGCTCGTCGGTCAGGTTCTGGACGTTCAGCTGCAGGTCCATCCTGTCGTTGATCGTGTAGCTGGCGAAGGCGTCGTAGCGCCAATAGGCCGGCAGGTAGATGCCGTTGGCGCCGCCGCCGGCCCCGCCCTGGTTGCCGCCGAAGGTCTTGGAGACGTAGTAGGCGCCGCCGCCCAGCGACAGCGGGCGGATCACGCGATAGGTCGTGAACAGGCTGAAGGTGTTCTTCGGCGTGTTGGCCAGCGGGTCGCCCTGGTTGACGCCGTTATAGGCGCCGCGGACCAGTTCGCTGTCCATGTAGGTGTAGCCGCCGAACGCCTGCCACTTGGGCGTGATGTTGCCGGACACGCCCAGCTCGACGCCCTGGACCTGGGTCTCGCCGACCTGGGCGTAGATGCCCGCGTCGATCTGGATCTGGGCGTTCTTGCGGGTGGTCTTGAACAGCGCCGCCGACAGGGCCAGGGCGTCGTCGAACACGTTGACCTTGGCGCCCAGCTCGAAGCTCTCGCTGTCTTCCGGCTCCAGCACGGTGTTGGCCAGGTTGCCCGTGCCGTTGTTGCCGTTGCTGTTCTGGTCGCCGGCCGAGATGCCCGGCGGGGTCGAGGCGGTGCCGTACGAGATGTAGACGCTGCTGTCCTCGGTCGGCTTGTAGACCAGGCCGGCCTGATAGTTGGTGAAGCTCCACTCGGCGTTGCGATAGGTGATGCCGGTGACGGTGAACACGCCCTGGGCCTGGCTCAGCGTGTAGTCGTGGCCGAGGCTCCGGTAGTTATCGTGGCGAATGCCCAGGTTCAGCAGCCACTTGTCGCCGAACTTGAGGGTGTCGAACGCGTAGATCGCCGCCGTCTTGCTGATGTTGTAGTTGGCCGGAGCGCGGTTGACGACGCCCGTCCAAGGATCGTCGGCGTTCGGGGCGAAGACGTTGGTGCAGTCGCCCTCGCCCAGATTGGCCTTGAAGGTTCCGGTCCAGACATAGCCGGTCGGGCAGGCCGCGCCACTGGTGGTGAAGGTCGAATAGGTGGCGTTGAGGTTCTTCTCGCGGCTCAGCTCGACGCCGACGTCGAAGCTGTGCTCGACGGCGCCGGTCGTGACCTTGCCGTGCAGGTCGGTGACGGCCGCCATGGTCGTGGTGGGGTTCCAGCGGGTCTTGGGACCGCGCTTCATCCACCAGACGCCGTTGATGAACTGGGCCGGGCCCGCGTCGCCGGGATTGGTCAGGATGTAGTCGTTCAGCGTCTTGGAGTAGCGCAGCACCTGGCGGACGCCGAGGTTCTCGCTGATCTGGTGATCGATCGACAGGGTGCCGATGTCGGCCTTGGTCTTCTGGTAGTCGCGCGACTTCAGGCCATAGAAGGTGTCGCGGTCGACCTTGAGGATGCCCGAGGCGTCGCGCGGCTGGCTCGGAACCTTGGTGAACAGCGGCAGGCCGTAGTCGGGCATGTTGTTGCCGTCGAGGTGGTAGTAGCTGGCCACCACCTGGGTCGGGCCGTTCAGGCCGAAGGCCACCGAAGGCGCGATCGCCCAGCGATCGAAGTCCACCGCCTTGCGGCCGGGCGTGTTGCCTTGCGTGCCCAGCAGGTTCACGCGCACCGCGACGCTGTCGTTGATCTTGTGGTTCAGGTCGACCGTGGCGCGGACGTATTCGTCGGTGCCGACGCCCAGCGAGCCGGTGGCGAAGTCGTCGGCCTTGGGGCTCTTGGAGGTCAGGTTGATGCTGCCGCCGCCCGAGCCGCGGCCGCTATAGGCCGAGTCCGGCCCCTTCACGACTTCCACCTGCTCGAGGTTGAACACCTCGCGGGTCTGGCCGCCGCTGTCGCGGACGCCGTCGACGAAGATGTTGTTGCCCGAGGCCTGGCCGCGGATGAACGGACGGTCGGCCAGCGGCTGGCCGCCCTCGCCCGCCCCGAAGGTGATGCCCGGCGAGGTGCGCAGGATGTCCTGCAGCGAGGTCGCGGCGGTCTGTTCGATGATCTTGCGCGGAATGACCGTGATGGCCTTGGGCGTGTCGACCAGCGGGGCGGTGATCTTGGTCGTCTGGACCTCGGCGGTGCGCTTGCCGTCGATCTTGACGCCCGAGACCTCGGTGCTGGTGTCGGCCGGCGCGGTGGCGACCGCGGCGTCGGCGTCGGGGGCGGCGGCAAAGGCCGTCGGAGCCATGGCCAGCCCGGCCAGGCCGGCGACGGCGGCGACGCCCAGGGCGCTGCGGGCCTGGCTGCGGACGCCGGCGACGGCGGGCTTGGAAATCTTTTGCATGTCTGAAACCCCAGCAGGCCGTCGGGAGAGCGCGGCCCTTTGTCGTAATTGCGACGCGTTCTTATCTGGAGCGTTGCCAGTGTGCAATGATAATCATTCTCAGAAATGTCCGATCTTGACCCTCCGCCCCTATGGGGCGGACAGACCGCGAAGCGGTCAGGTGGGGGCAAGTGTTCGCGGGCACGGCGCTGCATGCTCACGCGGTCTCCCGCTGAGGAAATGGAAAGGGTCGCGGAGCGCCGGACGACGTCCGGAAATCTTTGAATGAATACCGTTTCGACGAAGCCAGCCGCTCCGCGCCATCGTTATCCGCCAGCATCCGGTGGGCAGCCCTGTTGAGGCTTAGCCGGACCCGGTCTCGATCCCTTTCGGGARAAACCGGCCGCCGRGGGCGCGGGCCAATGGGCAATACACGCGCTTTGTCCCCGTTCGACGCCGACGGCGGGCGGGCTCCCCAACGAYRGGAGTCCCCGGACACGCTGAAGTAACCCCCTCCAGCCCAGTCCCGCTCGATCGCCCCCCGCCGCCGCATCGGTCGCTGGCCATGCGCCCTTTCCATGC
>NZ_JBFUAW010000010.1:0-126154 GCF_056406095.1 Caulobacter sp. P1_D6
GGGGCGGGGGGGCGGGCTTGTTGGCCCGCCCCGTCGTCGCTATTTCGCGCTCTTCGTATTCCCCGTTCCTTGCTTCCCCAGACAGACGAGACCACGCCCGTGGCGAAACCGGCCAAAGCCATCATCCTCAGCGCCGGCCAGGGCAAGCGCCTGTCGCCGCTCACCGACACGCGTCCCAAGTGCCTGGTCGAGCTTTCGGGCCGCACCGTGCTGCACTGGCAGCTCAAGCACCTGGCCGAGGCGGGGATCACCGAGGCGGTGGTGGTGACCGGCTTCGCCGCCGACACGGTTGAAACCGAGGTCGCCGGCCTGCACATCCCGGGCCTCAAGGTCCGCACCCTGTTCAACCCGTTCTACGCCCTGACCGACAACCTGGCGACCTGCTGGCTGGCGCGCGGCGAGATGCGCGGCGACTTCCTGCTGCTGAACGGCGACACCCTGTTCGAGAAGGCCATCGCCGAGACCCTGATCGCCGCCCCGTCGGCCCCGATCACCGTCACCATCGACCGCAAGGCCGCCGGCTACGACGCCGACGACATGAAGGTGCTGACCGAGGGCCTCAGCCTGCGCGCCATCGGCAAGACCATCGACCAGTACGACGCGGAGTCGATCGGCTTCCTGAAGTTCGACCCCGAGGGCGCGGCGCTGTTCACCCGCATCGTCGAGCAGGCCCTGCGCACGCCGGAAGGCCTCAAGCGCTGGTACCTCAGCGTCATCAACCAGATCGCCCAGGAACACGACGTGGTCCGCACCCAGTCGATCGAGGGCCTGGAATGGGCCGAGATGGACTTCCCCGAGGACCTGCCGGGCAATCGCGCCCTGGCGGCCAAGTGGGTCGCGGCGGGCGAGTAGGGCAGGCGAGGACGCTCGCCGGAGCGTCCGCTCCCGAACTGAGCTGGCTTCGATCTTCCGTATCCTGACGATGTGCCGTCAGGTGTGGCATTTTCGTGCCTACAATCGAGCATTACGCGCGCGAAAGCCAATTAAGTAAGCTGTTCCTTACCCTGTCATCGACCAGTCACATGACGTCCCTATACGCCGACGGACTCAGCCTAGATCGGTGAGCACGCTCAAGGAGGCCGGCCGCAAAGCCAATACCGCCTGGGTGTTTGGTCGATGCGAGCCCGGGGTCGGGCGGAACGGGGATGTCATGCGGAAATTTGGAATTCATAAGGTCAGCCTGCTGACGGGCGCGGCCCTGTCGGCGCTGTCGTTTAGCGGCGCGCTCGCCCAGGAGGCGTCCTCGACCGCTCTCGACGAAATCGTCGTGACCGCCGAGCGCCGCTCGGAAAACCTGCAGAAGGTGCCGGTCTCGGTGGCCGTGGTCGGCGGCGACCAGCTGCGCGCAATCAATGGCGACGGCAGCGACATCCTGGCTCTGTCGGGCAAGGTGCCCAGCTTCTACGCCGAGACCACCACGGGCCGGATCTTCCCGCGCTTCTACATCCGCGGCCTGGGCAACATCGACTTCTATCTCGGCGCCTCGCAGCCGGTGTCGATCATCCACGACGACGTCATCCTCGAGCACGTGGTGCTGAAGTCGAACCCGCTGTTCGACATCAAGCAGGTTGAAGTGCTGCGCGGCCCGCAAGGCTCGCTGTTCGGCCGCAACACCACCGCCGGCATCGTCAAGTTCGACACCAACAAGCCGACCCAGACCCTGGAAGGCCGCGCCAGCGCCTCGTACGGCACCTACGGCACGACCACCTTCGACGGCGGCATCGGCGGCCCGATCGTGGCCGACAAGCTGGCCTTCCGCGTCTCGGCGCTCTACCAGCACCGCGACGACTACGTCGACAACACCTTCGCCGGCGCCAGCGCCGACGGCACCGTCACCCCGCAGAAGAACGCCATGGGCGGCTTCGACGAGAAGGACGTGCGGCTCCAACTGCTGGCCACCCCGACCGATCAGCTGACGGTCCTGGCCTCGGCCCACGCGCGCAACTACGAGGGCACCTCGACCCTGTTCCTGCGCCAGGCGCTGAAGAAGGGCTCGAACAGCTCTTCGGCTCCGCGCGACAGCGTCGCGTTCGACGAGGCGGCCAACAACCCGCAGGCCTACGACACCCAGGGCGCGTCGCTGAACATCGCCTACGACCTGGGCCCGGTGACCCTGACCTCGATCAGCGCCTATGAGACCACCGCCGGCTACAGCCGCGGCGACACCGACGGCGGCGCGGCCGCCAACTATCCGGTCGGCGGCGTTCCCAACGGCTTCGGCCAATCGATGGGCCAGATCCGCGACCTCGACCAGCTGACCCAGGAAATCCGCCTGGCCAGCAACGGCGACGACCGCCTGAAGTGGCAGGTCGGCGCGCTGTACTTCGACTCGCGCGACACGACCGACTTCTACCAGCGCGCCTATTTCCTGAAGCCCGGGACCACCGGCTACAACCCCAACAACTGGGTGCGGCTGGACAACCTCAACACCTCGTGGGCGGTGTTCGGCCAGGTCAGCTACAAGCTGACCGACGCCCTGACGATCACCGGCGGCCTGCGCGACACCTACGACGCCAAGAGGACCAAGCTGGTCAAGACGGCCAACACCGCCGCCAACGCCGTCACCTATACCGGCCGTCGCTATGTGCGCCTGTCGGACGAGCAGGTCAGCTGGGACCTCTCCGCCAACTACGAGGTGAACCCCGACCTGAACCTCTACGCCCGCGCGGCCAAGGGTTTCCGCGGCCCGACCATCCAGGGCCGCTCGGCGGTGTTCAACAGCGACTTCACGACCGCCAATTCCGAAACGATCCTGTCGTGGGAAGCCGGCTTCAAGAGCACGCTGCTGGACAACACCCTGCGCCTGAACGCCTCGGCCTTCACCTACGAGGTCAAGGACATCCAGCTGAACGGCAACGACTCCAACGGCAACGGCGTGCTGTTCAACGCCGACAAGGCCAAGGCCTACGGCCTGGAAGCCGACGCCGAGTGGCGCCCGATCGCCAACCTGACCCTGACGGCCGGCCTCAGCCTGCTGCACAGCGAGATCGACGACAAGCGCGTCTACGCCCAGGTCTGCGCCCTCAACGGCGTGGTGGTCTGCACGGTCAAGAACCCGACGATCGTCGTCGCCGGGCCGTTCGGCGCCAACACCTTCGCCCAGATCGACGGCCAGCCGCTGCCCAACGCGCCGAAGTACAACTTCAGCTTCACGGGCCGCTATGACGTGCCGGTGGGCGCGGACGGCAAGCTGTTCGTCGCCACGGACTGGAACGTCCAAGGCTATACGAACTTCGTGCTCTACGACACCGACGAGTTCTACTCGAAGGACAACTTCGAGGGCGGGCTGAAGCTCGGCTACGAGGGCAACAACGGTGGTTACGAGGTGGCCCTGTTCGGTCGCAACATCACCAACGAGAAGAACCTCAAGGGCGTGATCGAGAACTACATGGCGGCCGTCTACAACGAGCCGCGCATCGTCGGGATCTCGGTCAGCGCCAAGCTGCGGTAGGCCCCGCCAAGCGTCATCCGACGTTTCGAGAACCCCGTCGCCCAGCCGCTTTCGCGGCGCCCGGGCGGCGGGGTTTTTCGTGGCCAAAGCGTGAGGGGTCTCCGTGGTTGCGCTTAAATGCATACTCTATCGCCAATTGCGTTCACGGACGAGTTCGGTCAGGCTCGCGCCGGGGCGTCTCGTGGATGACTCAGTTCGCGTCGGAAAGTCGCGACGTCGGCGCCTTGCTCGAAAGATCGAACATCTCGATCGACACCATGAGGGAGCGACCAATGTCACTGAGAGTCCACGGCATGCCCATGGGTGGCGGCGACCCGCCATCGGTTCCGACAGCGCCCGACGGATGGGCCACCAGACTGGCCAAGCTGATTCCGGCCGAGGCCCTGGGCCTCTACGGCGCGGCCGCCGGCGTCCTGCCGCTGATGCCGGACAACACGACCTTGCGCCTGGTGCTGCTGATCATTCTCGCCTGCATCTGTCTCGCGGTCTCGATCGTCGTTCGCTACAAGAGCACCTCCCTGGCGACAGGCAGTCCCCAGGTCTGGGCGATCATCATCTCGGCGGGGTCGTTCGTGATCTGGCTGATGGCGCTGGGCGTTCCGAACTCGCCGATCCCGATTCCGCAGAATCTCGCCTTCATCCCGACCCTCATAGCGGTGGTCTGGACGACGCTGATCGGGTTCTTCTACCGCGGCGACACCGGCGAAAGCTGAGGGGGCGAAAGCTGAGGGGTCACCCCTCGACGATCGACCTCACCAGGTCCAGGTCGGCCGGCTTGTCGACGTCCACCGCCGCCAAGCCGTGCCGGGCCCTGACCGCCGCCGCCCTGACCCCCGCCAGGCGGCCGATCCGCGCCACCATCTCGTCCAGGGTCATCAGGCCCAGCAGGTAGCGGACCAGCATCACCGGCCCGAACAGGGCCGCGATCTTCCACGGCTGCTTGCGGTGCTTCTCGACCGTGCGCCACAGGTCGATGGCCTTCAGCGACGCCGGGGTCTTCAGATAGAACAGGTTGCAGCCCGAATAGCGGCCGTCGCGGAACGCCAGATAGGTGCGCTTGGTGGTCGGGGCGGCGGCCTGCACCAGGTGCTCCTCGCCCAGCAGGATGGCGATGTCGGCGTCGGCCGGGGTGTCGGCCATGAAGTCGGTCACCCAGTCCGGCTGAAGCAGGGCGTGGTCGACCGTGGTCACCAGCAGCGGCGTGCCCATGGCCGCCGCGCCCTCGTGGACGCTCTGGCTGGGACCGGCGGCCGAGGGCAGGCGCGACAGCGTCGCCCGGGTCTTCTGCGTCTCCAGGGCCGCTTGCAGGGCCTTGTCGTTGGTCGAGACGGCGATGCGCTCGGCGCCGGCCTGGTCCAGCGCGGTCAGCACCCGCGTCAGCAGGGTCTGGCCGCCCAGGACGATCAGGCCCTTCTGGCTGACGCCGGCGTATCCGGCGACGGGGTCGACCCCGCCGCGCGAGCCGGCCAGCACGAGAGCCTGGAACGCCGCCACGGTTCTAGAGCGCCTTCTCGTAGATGCGGTAGGTCTTGTAGATCTCCGCGCCCATCGCCTCGGAGATCCGGCGCATCGGCGTGTTGTCCTCCAGGATCCACGAGAACTCGAACTTGTCGTAGCCCAGGGCCAGGCCCGCATCGCGGCCGGCGTTCATCAGGTGGAACGGCACGACCTGGCCGCGCAGGGTGTCGGCGAACTTGCGCTTGAGGCCCATCAGCGGGATGCGGATCGACTTCACCCGCTTGACCTTCAGCCGCCAAAGCAGCTTGGCCCATCCGAACGGCAGCAGCTTGCCGTTCAGGCCCTCGATGGCCTCGTTGACGTTGGGCAGCAGCACGATGAAGCCGGCCGGCTCGCCGTCGATCTCGGAGAACAGGATCAGGCGCTTGTCCAGCACGTCCTTCAGCGACTTGCCCAGCTGGGCGGTCTCGGCCTCGGTGGTGGGCACGAAGCCCCAGTTGCCGGACCAGGCGTCGTTGAGGATGTCGGTCAGGGCTTTGACCTCCTCGTCGTAGCGGCTCATGTCCAGCTCGCGCAGGGTCACGCCCTCGGGCAGGCCGCGCTTGACCCGGCGCACCACCACGGCGGGCAGGGCGGCGCGGGGATCGCAGACATAGGCGTAGACGTCCTTGGCCTTGGCGTAGCCCTGCGCCTCGACGCGCGCGGCGGTGTAGCGGGGGTCGTGGCCCATCATCACCATCGGCTTGGTGTCGAAGCCGTCGACCAGCAGGCCGACCTCCTCGTTGATCGACAGGTTGAACGGCCCCAGGGCCCGGTTGCAGCCGCGGGCCTTCAGCCAGTCCTCGGCGGTGCGGAACAGCAGCGAGAAGATGGCCGCGTCGTCCTCGGCGGCGATCATGCCGAAGTTACCGGTCTTGGCGTTGGCTTCCTTGGCGTCGCCTTCCTCGGTGGCCAGGTGGTCGATCTGGGCGCTGATCCGGCCCACGTCGCGACCGCCGCGCACGGCCAGCCACATCTGGACGTCGGCGTGCTCGAAGAACGGGTTGGTCGCCGGCGTCAGGGCCGCCATCCGCTCGTACATCAGCGGCACGACCCAGTTGGGGTCCTTGGCGTTCAGCCGGTTGGCCAGGTTCACGAACCGCTTCAGCTCGGCCTTGGAGGCGACGGGGACGATCGTGAGATCGGAATCAACGGTGTCGAACGGCATTCAGCCCTCCAAAACAACAAGCGCGTAGATCGCGAGGGCCGCGAAGATGACCGGGCCGCCCCAGACGGCCAGGATGGGGGAGAGCGAGCCGCCTTCGCCGAGCGCCGACAGCAGGCCGTTGACGACCAGGAAGATCAGGCCGGACGCCAGGCCGCCGGTCAGCAGCATCGCGCCCTGGCCGCKGCGGAAGTTGGCCAGGGCGACGGGCGCGCTGAGCAGCAGCATCACCAGGGACACGATCGGTCCGGCGAAGGCGGCCAGCAGGCGGGTCTCGTAGAAGGTGGCCGGGCGGTCGCCGCCGCCGTTCAGCAGCGCCCGGCGCGCCGTGGCGGCGGTCGGCACGGGACTGTCGGCGAACAGGGCCTGGACGTCCTGGCGGTGCAGCGGCGAGGGCCAGCTCATCCTGGAGGCCGGCGTGACATTGATCTGCTCGCCGTTGAACCGGGCGATCACCGGGTTGTTCAGCGTCCAGCCGCTGGCGCGGGCATAGGCCGCCGAGGGCGCCTCGATGCGCTCGATCAGCCGGCCGGTCTTGTCGCGCCGATAGATCTTCACCGCGTTCAGCACCCGGCCGTCGGCCGAGGCGCCGGCGGCGATCACCAGGTCGTCGCCGGCCCGGAAGCTGCGCGGGCCGGGGACCTTGCGGTCGGCGACCGGCGTGGTGGCCTGCCACCAGTCGGCCAGCACCGGGTCGGTGCGCGGGGCGATCAACTGGGCGCAGCTGAAATCGACGGCCATCACCACGAAGGCCACGGGCAGGGCCATGCCGACGATGCGGTAGGCCGAGATGCCGGTGGCGCGCATGGCGATGATCGCGCTCTCGCGGGCCAGCTGCGAGAAGGCGAACAGGCCGCCGGCCAGGGTGGCGATCGGAGCGACCTGCTCGATCAGGCGCGGCGAGCGCAGGGCGGCGTAGTACAGCACCCCGGCCGTGCCCAGGCCCCGGTCGAGGATGTCGGTGGTCACTTCCAGCAGGTCGAGGATCTGCAGGATCGAGAACAGGATCAGGGCCGCGCCGAGCACGCGCGTGCCGACCGTGCGCAGGACGTAGAGCTGGATCTTCATGCTTCGGCCTGCTCGAACTTGTCCCGGAACATGCGGCGGAAGCGCTTGATGCCCACGCCGAACCTGCGGATCAGCTCGGTGACCGGGGTCTGGCCGGGCCGCTTGCGGCTGCCGACGAACATCCAGACGCTCAAGGCCGTGAAGATCAGCCAGGGCGTTCCGATCGCCGCCAGCGGCATGGCCTTGCCCGACTCCGCCAGGCTCTGGCCCAGCTGCAGGCTGTGCTGGAAGGCCAGCAGCAGGACGCCGGCGATGATCAGGCCGGGCGTGCGGTTGCCGCGCTTGGCGGCCAGTCCCAGCGGGAAGGCCAGCAGGGGCAGGAAGGGCAGGAACAGCGCCCGGGCCAGGCGTCCGTAGAGCTCGGCCAGCAGGGTGGCGCGCGGCACGATCGGATTGGGCATGTCGGCCTGGCGGGCCAGCTCGCCCAGGGTCAGCTCGCGCTCGTCGCCGCCCCGGCTGCGCAGCAGGGCGGCCGCGCCGGCCAGGGGCACGTTGGTGGTGAACTGGTCGAAGATCAGGGTGCGGTACTGGCCGCGGGCGTCGACGCCGATCCGCTGGCCCTTGCGCAGCAGCATGGTGACGGTCTTGCCGTCGGCGTCGGCCCGCAGGTCGGCGGTGGCGGCGGTGATCACCTCCTCGTGGCCGGCGGCGTCCATCCGGCGGATGAACACCCGCGTCAGCTGCTGCCCGGCCGCGTCGGCGCCGTCGGCGGTCATCAGCAGCTTGGGCTGGTCGATGAAGGACCCGCCGTTCAGCTTGCCGTTCCATCCGGCGTTGATCGCCTCGTGCATCACGGCCCGATAGGCGTAGCGGCTGTAGGGCTGCATGTAGCCGAAGACGATCAGGCTGAAGACCATCAGGAACAGTCCGACGCAGACGAACGGCGCGGCCACGCGGGTCAGGGATTGGCCGCTGGCCAGCAGGGCGTCGATCTCCGACCCGTCGCTGAGCTTGGTGATGACGATGAACAGCGCCACGAAGAACGCCACGGGCAGGGCCAGGCCCAGATAGTGCGGCACCAGGTTGGCGGCCAGCGAGGTGACGTAGCCGAAACGGGCGCTGCTCTGCGACAGCACGTCCAGCAGACGCAGGACGCGCTCCAGCAGCAGGGCGATCACCGTCACGCCCAGGCAGCCGACGATCGGCCAGGCCAGCATGCGCAGCAGATAGGCGTCGATCAGCCGGAAACGCGACGTGCCGTGCGGCGTGGGGATGGGCTTCTTCTTCACGCCGCGGACCAGACCTGGGCCAGGGTCTTGGCCAGGCGCTCGGCGGCGTCCAGGTCCAGGTCGACCGTCGATCCCAGTGCGGGAACGGCGGGCCAGCCGGCGTCGTTGAACACCTGGCCTTCATGCTCACGGTTCCCGGCGTAGCGCGGGATCACGTGGAAATGCACGTCCTTGTCGACCATCATCAGCATCAGGTAGTTGATCTTCTCGTATGCGACCACCTTGCTCAGCATGCGCTCGACGCCTTCGGTGGCCGTCTTGAGATCGGCGAAGGCGGCGGGACTCAGCTGGGAGAAGGCTTGCGCCGACTCCTTGCATACCAGCACCAATGACCCAAATGTCGGTTGTTTGGGACGCACCAGGACCAGCCAGCTTTCGGTTTCGGCCACCTTGGTGCGCGGGAAACCGAAGTTCTCAGCGGTGGGATTGGTCATGTCGGCCTCGCCTCGGGGCGTTCGCCGCCGTCGCTCATACAATAGGGACGCCGTCTTTTGCATGGAAGTACGATCCGCGTTGTTCGCCTCGGTTCTGGCCCTTTTCGCCATCCTGGCCGGACCGACGTCGGCGGATGATTCCGCGAACGGGGAGGGCGCGGCCGTCGCCAGCAACCACAGGCCGTGCGAGGGGCGGCCCACCAACACCCGGCTGATCGTCCAGGTCGGGCGGCTGAGGTCCAATCAGGGCGAGGTGGCGGTCACCGTCTATCCGTCCGATCCCCGGCGCTTCCTGGCGCCGCACGGCAAGCTGATGCGCGTGCGGGCCAAGGCCGGCGCGCCGACGACCGAGGCCTGCTTCTATCTTCCCAAGCCCGACGCCTATGCGGTGGCCGTCTATCACGACGCCAACGCCAACCGGGACTTCGACCGCAACGCCGTCGGCCTGCCCGTCGAGGGCTTCGCCTTCTCGAACGACGCGCCCAGCAAGGTGGGCCTGCCGACGTTCGAAGACGCGCGCTTCACGGTCAAGCCCGGAGACACGGTCCTGCGGGTGAGGATGCGCTACGGGCGTTAGGGCGCCGGGCGGCTGGCCTGGGTCAGGACGTAGCGGCCCAGTTCGCCGGGTTGGCCGGTCTTCGGGTCCAGGCCGCGCGCCACGACCTTCACCTCGACGCCGCCGTCGGCCTGGCGGTCGATCTCGACGCCGTGCCAGCGCGCCGCCGGATGGCCCAGCTGGCCGACGGCCGAGGCCGAGGGCACGCCCAGCACCGGGATCATCGCGCCGTCCGGACCCGGCGCCGTCGCCACCATCGCCTCGTGGGCGTGGCCGTGCAGGACCAGGTCGGCGCCGTGCCGGGCCAGCAAGGCGCGCAGGGCGTCCTGGTCCTCCAGCGACTTGCGCTTGGACACCGCGCCGGGGATGGGCGGGTGGTGGATCAGCAGCACCCGGAACGCGTCGCGATAGGCCGGATCGCCCAGCAGGGCGTCCAGGCGGTCCAACTGCGCCTGGCCCAGCCGGCCGGTGGCCAGGTGCGGGGCGGTCGGCACGGCCGAGCACAGGTTGAACAGCGCCACACCGTCGCGCACCCGCACCTGGGGGAAGGCGGTCTCGCCGTCGTCGCCCAACCAGGGCGTCCAGATGGCGAAGGGCTCGCCCCGCGATTCGACCAGGGCGTCGTGATTGCCGGGGCTGACGGTGATCTCGCGCGCCGGGCCCAGGGCCTCAAGCCAGACGCGGGCGGCCTCGTGCTCGGCGGGCGAGGCGTAGTTGGTCAGGTCGCCGGTGATGGCGATGTGGTCCGGGGCGTGGGCCTTGAGGTCGGCGACGATCGCGGCCAGCACCTCGGGCCGGTGCTCGCGGTGCTTGCGTCGCCAGGCGATCCGGCTCAGCAGGCGTTTGGACAGCAGATCCCGCCAACCGAACGCCCCCTCCGGCGGCGGCAGGTGGAGATCCGAGAGGTGGGCTAAGCGGAATATCGACAAGTTTGGTTCACGGATTCTGGCGGAAGAGGCCGAAGCTGCTTATCAATCGCCCCAGGTTTCAAGGGGTTGTCTATCGTGAGCGTGGAAAATCATCCAAATGAGGCCGCCGGCCCGTCCGCCGTCACGGTCGGACAGGCCAAAACGCGCCTCTGGGGGATGACCTCCGCCGAGCGGTTGTCGCGGATCTACCGCCGCCTGGGCCTGGTCGAGGCCGGACCGGAGACGGTCTTCATCACTGGCGACGTGGTCGTGGTCGACGCCGGCTGGGTGTTCGACGAATCGCTGATCAAGGCCCTGGCCGGTCGGCCCGGCGTGGCGCTGGTCGACGAGGCCGGACGCGTGGTCGCCGTCAACGTCCCCGCGGCCCAGGCCCGCGAGGCGATCGTGCGGCTCGACACCGGCGAGGACGTCACCGCCCTGGCCACCACCCGCCTGACGGCGCTGGAGCTCGGCTCGGCCTACAACAGCGCCCTGCGCAAGCGCGAGCCGCCGGTGCTGGAGCGCCTGACGCCCGAGACCCGCGTGGCGGTCGAGAAGCGCCTGTTCCAGGGCTCGTACAAGGGCGTCACCGACCTGGTGACCAAGTACGTCTGGCCCACGCCCGCCCGGATCGTCACCCGCTGGTGCGCCCTGGCCAGGATGACCCCCAACCAGGTGACCCTGATCGGCTTCATCGGGGTGCTGGCGGCCTTCTGGCTGTTCTGGATCGGCGAGTTCGGCTGGGGCCTGGTCTGCGCCTGGATCATGACTTTCCTCGACACGGTCGACGGCAAGCTGGCCCGGGTGACCCTGACCTCGTCCAAGTGGGGCAACGTCTTCGACCACGGCATCGACCTGGTCCATCCGCCGTTCTGGTGGTGGGCCTGGTACGTCGGCGTCGGGGCCGTGGGCCTTGCCATGCCCCACGGCGAACTGGCCCTGGCCGTCATCGTCGCCGGCTATGTGCTGCAGCGGGTCGAGGAGGGGATCTTCCTGGCGCTGTTCAAGGTCGAGATGCACGCCTGGCGGCCGTTCGACAGCTTCTTCCGGCTGATCACCGCCCGCCGCAACCCCAACCTGATCTTCCTGACCCTTGCGGTCCTGGTCGGGCGTCCCGACATCGGGTTCCTGGCGGTGGCGGTCTGGACGGCGATCTGCCTGGTCGTGCACGCCGCGCAGATCCTTCAAGCCCTGGCGACCCCGAAGGGGGCCGTCGTTTCCTGGTTGTCGCGCTGATGCGTGTAGGCGTCGTCCGCAATCCGATGAGTCACGCCAATATCGGGCGGACAGATGACGAGTCGACGCCCGACGCGGTGCTGCTGGTCGAGCCGGCCACGCCCGAGGCGCTGGAGCAGGATCTCCAGGCCTTCGCCCAGTGCGGGGTGACCCTGCTGGTCATCGACGGCGGCGACGGCACGATCCGCGACGTGCTCAGCCGGGCGGCGCCGATCTTCGGCTCGGCCATGCCGCTGATCGCCCTGATCCCGTCCGGCAAGACCAACGTCCTGGCCATCGACCTGGGCGTGCCGCGCGACTGGACCCTGGCCAAGGCCATGGCCGCAGCCAAGTCCGGAAACGCCGTGATCAAGCACCGCGCGCCGCTCGAGGTGCGCTGGGACGACGGGCGGCCCAGCCTGCTGGGCTTCGTGTTTGGCCTGGGGGCCTTCGTGCGCGCCACCAACCTGGCCCACAGCGTCCACAAGATGGGCGCGTTCCACAGCATCTCGGTCGGCATGAGCGTGCTGGGGGCCCTGGTGGGCACGGTGATGGGCGGCAAGCGCGATCAGTGGCGAGCCGGCGTGCCGATGTGCCTGGCCATCGACGGCGAGGAAAAGCGCACCGCCGAGCGGTTCCTGGTTCTGGCCACCACGCTCAAGCGGCTGCCGTTGGGCGTCAAGCCGTTCGGTCCGCCGCGCGAGGGGCTGAAGTTCCTGGACGTCGACGCCCCGCCCCGGCGGCTGCCGGGCGCGTTCCCGGCCCTGCTGGCCGGCAAGGAGTCCGCCTGGTCGCCGCGTTACGGCTATCGGCGCGGCGACGCCTCGAAGCTGCGCATCACCACCGACCAGCCGCTGGTGGTCGACGGCGACGTCTATGACGGGGCGGGCGGGCTGACCGTGGTCCTGGCTCCCACCCTGAGGTTCCTGGCGGCATGACCGGGACCGTCGCCAGCCTGGTGGGGGAGGAGCTTCTGGCTCCCGCCCCGCCGCAGGCCGTGACCCTGGCGGTCAAGCTGCTGGACCGCTTCGAGGCGCCGCTGGCGGTGCTGTTCTACGGCTCGATCCTGCGCACCGGCGACCTGGACGGCGTCCTGGACTTCTACGTGCTGACCGAGCGTGTCGGTCCGGGCCTGCGCGGCCTGGCAACGCGCCTGTTGTGGCCCGACGTGAGCTATCACGAGCTGGAGGTGGACGGTCAGGTGCTGCGGGCCAAGGTCGCGACCATGACCCTGACCCAGTTCCAGGCCGCGACGCGCGGGCAGGGGATCGACACCACCATCTGGGCCCGCTTCGTCCAGCCCGCCGGCCTGGTGTGGAGCGCCAGTCCCGCGATCGCCGAGCAGGTGGTCGGGGCCGTGGACGACGCGGCCCGCACGGCCGCCCGCTTCGCCGCCGCCCTGGGCCCCGCGGAGGGAACGCCGGAGGCCTATTGGTCGGCGCTGTTCAAGGAAACCTACGCGGCCGAATTCCGGGTCGAGAAGGGCGGGCGCGAGCGCTCGATCCTGGGCTTCGACGTCGCCCGCTACCATCGCCTGCTGGTCGCCTGCTGGCATGAGGAGGGGCTTCTGGACATCGAGGTCGCCGGCCAGGTTCGGCCCGCGCTGAGCCAGGCCGACCGCAAGCGCATCCAGGCCGCCTGGCGGCTGCGTCGCCGCATGGGCCGGCCCCTGAACTACGCCCGCCTGATCAAGGCGGCGTTCACCTTCGACGGGGCGGCGCGCTACGCGGCCTGGAAGATCGAGCGCCATACCGGCATGCCGGTGGCCCTGACGCCGTGGCGCGAGCGTCATCCGGTGCTGGCCGCGCCGGGGGTGCTGTGGCGGCTCTGGCGGCAGCGCCAAGGCAAGGCGAAAGTTTAGGCCGGCGCCGGGGACACGCCGCAAGGGCATGTCCCCGGCTCCAAAAGAAAAGGCCCGAGGTTTCCCTCGGACCTTTCGCTTATCGGTGATGTCAGTCCAGTTTTAGGCCGAGACGCGCTTCAGCGGGGCTTCGATCAGGCCCATGGCCGCGCCGATCTCGGCGAACACGGCCAGCACCTGGTCGATCTGCTGTTCGCTGTGGGCGGCGCTGACGCTGGTGCGCAGCAGCGGACGGCTGTCCGGCGTGGCGGGCGGCAGGGCCAGGTTCAGATAGACGCCGTTCTGCAGCAGGGCGTTCCACATGCCGATCGCGCGCTCGGTGTCGGGCATGGTGATCGCCACGATCGGGCTGGAGGTCGGGCCGGTGATGTAGCCCATGCCGCTCAGGCCGTCGTACAAGCGACGGGCGTTGGCCATCAGCTTGTGGCGCAGCTCGGGTTGTTCTTCCAGGCGGCGCAGGGCGGTCACGGTCGAGGAGACCACGGCCGGCGGCAGCGAGGCGGTGAACATGTACGGACGGCAGGTGACGCGCATGACGTCGAAGTCGTCCATGTCCGAGACGCAGAAGCCGCCGATGGCGCCCAGGCTCTTGGAGAAGGTGCCGACCACGAAGTCGACGTCCTCTTCGACGCCGGCCAGTTCGGCCAGGCCGCGGCCGTGCTCGCCCAGCACGCCCATCGAGTGGGCTTCGTCGACCAGCAGGTAGCCGCCCAGCTCGCGCTTCACGGCGGCGATTTCCTTGAGCGGCGCGGTGTCGCCGATCATCGAATAGATGCCTTCGACGACGATCAGGCGTTCACCGGGAACGTCCTTCATGCGGCGCAGGCGCTTGTACAGGTCTTCCGGATCGTTGTGGCGGAAGCGGATGACCTCGGCGTGGCCCAGGCGCGCGCCGTCGTAGATCGAGGCGTGGCTGTCGGCGTCCAGGATCAGGTGGTCGCCGCGGCCGACCAGCGTCGACAGCACGCCCAGATTGGCCTGGTAGCCGGTGGTGAACACCATGGCGTGCTTGCGCTTGTAGAACTTGGCTAGAGCCTCTTCGAGCTCGACGTGGGCTTCGAAGCTGCCGTTGGCGATGCGGGAACCGGTGGTGCCGGTGCCGCGTTCCTGGACGGCCTTGACCGAGGAGGCGATCGCCTGTTCGTCGAAGGTCAGGCCCAGATAGTTGTTGGTGCCCAGCAGGATCGTGCGTTTGCCGTTGATCACGCCTTCAGTCGGCGAGACGACGGCGTCGAAGCGCACGCTGAAGGGATCGGCGCCGGCTTGCCGGATCGCGTTGTAAGCGTCGCGATACGCGAGGTGCTTGTCGAACAGCCCCATGGCTTAGGCCCTATTCCGTAGGTCTTTAATCAGGGACGCTAGGTCTCCGGCGGTTTCCACCGAAGCCAGGCGATCCAGAGGAATGGAGATGTCGAAGGTGTCTTCGAGCTCCATGATGATGTTCATCAAGGCCAAGGAATCGACGGCCAGATCACGGCCGATATGGGTATCGTTCGTCACATCGACCGAGCGCCCGAGCACTTTGCCCGTAGCCAAGCCGATTTCACGCAAAGTGAGATCCGTAACAGCTTCCATCGACGCGACGATATCCCCGACCAATGTCCTACATAACCGAATTGTAACAGCCGTCTCGACAGAAAATCGCCGTATTCGGCTACTTTCGAGACTTTTTATCCTTCAACCAACCTTCCGAACGATACCAGCGCACGCTTTGCGCGAATCCCGCTTCGAGAGGGTATCTCACTGGGGGAAAGTCCGGAATCGGATCGTTGCTAGATAGGGCCCAATCGCCGTGAAGCAACTCCCGAGCCTTGCCCGGTGTGAGAATTGAGTCTTTCCCGGTGGCGATTGCCGCCCATTTTGACAAAATCGCCAAAGCCTTGATCGCTCCCGAAGGGATCCGGACCAGCCTTGGCGACGCGCCGACCGCTTTGGACGCGGTCTGCATGAGTTCGACCCAGCCATACCCCTCCGGACGGTCGTCGGACAAGCTGAGCAGCCCGGGGCGCGGCGTTTTGACCAAGTGGGCGATACGCTCGGCGGCGTCGTCGGCGTGGATCCAGGCCATGCGGGTTTTCGGGCTCAAAACCGGCAAAAAAGCCGATTTTGAAGCCATTTCGAACAGTCTGAGCGTCTCGATGTCGCCTGGGCCGTAGATGGCCGGGGGCCTGACAATGGTCAGATCACCACCAAAAATCTCGCGCGCTGCGTCTTCTCCGCCACGTTTGCTCGCGGCGTAATCGGACAGTTGAGGCTCGCGCGCGGCCAGGCTGGAGACCAGGATGAGTCGCGCGCCAGCCGCCTTGGCCGCCAGGGCGACCTGCCGCGAGCCCTCGACATTGGCCCGGTCGAACGCCGCCCGGTCCCGCGCCTTGATCAGGCCGGCCACGTGGACGACCGCCTCGGCGTCGTCGCAGAGCGCGGCCAGGGCGCGGGCGTTGGCCAGGTCGCCGATCACCAGCTGGGGTTCAAACCCCGTCCAGGCGGGGTCGGCGATGTCGCGCCGGGCCAGGATGCGGACCGTCCAGCCTTGTTCGGCGAGAACCTTGACCAGCCGACGGCCCAGGAAGCCCGTGGCGCCGGTGACGGCGACCACAGGCCCTTTGGCCGTGTCCATGTCAGACGCGCTCTGTGGGGGCGTAGGCGCCGGCCAGATAGGCGGCCTTGGCCTTGGAGCGGCTGAGCTTGCCCGACGAGGTCTGGGGCAGGGCGTGGGCCCCCACCAGCTGGATCTGGGCCTCGACCTGGTGGCGCAGGCGCAGGACGCCGGCGATCTTCTCGACCAGGGCCGCGCGGGTGTCGGCGTCGCCGCCGCGCGCCTGGACCAGGACCACGACCACTTCCTCGCCGTCGCCGGGGACCGAGAAGGCCGCCACGTCGCCGCTGCGCAGGCCTTCGACCTCGGCTTCGGCGGTCCACTCCAGGTCCTGCGGCCAGATGTTTCGGCCGTTGAGGATGATCAGGTCCTTGCCGCGGCCGGTGATGACGATCTCGCCGTCGATCAGGTAGCCCAGGTCGCCGGTGTCCAGCCAGCCGTCGGTCGACAGCACGCGGGCGGTCTCGGCCGGCTGCTCGAAATATTCCCGCATCAGGCTGGGACCGCGGGCGTAGATGCGGCCCACGCCGCGCTCGGGCAGGACAGCGCCGTTCTCGTCGCGCACTTCCAGCTCATGGCCGGGCAGGGCCGGGCCGTTGCGGGCGAATTCGCGCGAGCGCTCGGTGTCGCTGGTGACGACGGCCTCGTGCTGCTCCAGGCGCTCGACGTCCAGGCGCTCGGTCTTCAGGCCGCCGCCCAGCGGAGCCATCGACAGGGCCAGGGTCGCCTCGGCCATGCCGTAGCTGGCGACGAACGCCTTGTCGGCGAAGCCGACGCTGGCGAACCGCTCGGCGAAGGCGCGCAGCGGGCCGGTGCGGATCATGTCGCCGCCCAGGCCGGCGCTGCGCCACTTGGAGAGATCCAGGTGCTCGATCGAGGCCACCTCGGCGCGGCGGGCGCACAGCTCGTAGCCGAAGGTCGGGCTGTAGCTGATCGTGCCGCCGTTCTTGGTGATCAGGTCCAGCCACAGCAGCGGCCGGCGCACGAMGGCGCCGGTGGGCAGCAGGTCGACCGACATCTGGCTGGTCATGGGGCTCAGCAGGAAGCCGATCAGGCCCATGTCGTGGTAGAGCGGCAGCCATGAGACGGCGCGGTCGCTGGGCCGCACCTGCAGGCCGTCGCGGGTGATGGCCACGGCGTTGGCCATCAGGGCCCGGTGGGTGACCAGCACCCCGGTCGGGAAGCGCGTGCTGCCCGACGAGAACTGCAGGTAGCAGGTGTTGTCCGGCGCGACTTCGGGCAGGGCGTCGCCCTTGGAGTCAGGCAGGTCGGCCAGGACGCCGGCGAAGTCCAGCGGCGTCCGGGCGGCGATCTCGGCCACCCAGTCCTTCATGCCGGCAGGGCCGATCAGCAGCTTGGCGTGGGCCGAGCCCAGCATGCGGGCGATCTGCTCGACATAGGCCTCGCGGCCGCCCAGCGGGGCGGGCAAGGGCAGGGGCGCGGGCACCAGGCCGGCGTACTGGCAGGCGAAGAAGGCGCGCACGAAGTCGGCCTCGGTGTCGGCGATCAGGCCGACGCTTTCGCCGGGCTTGGCCCCGGTCGCCAGCAGCCGCCCGGCCAGGCCCAGGGCCTGCTCGCGCAGCGCGGCGTAGGGCAGGGCCTCGACCAGTTCGCCGCGCAGCGAGTAGAGGTTGACCCCGGTTTCGCCGGTCGCGGCGAAGTCGAGCGCGGCCGTCAGGGTGGGGAAATCGGCGAATCTAACGGTTCGCGAGGGGGACGTCGGAGTAATCATTGCGAGAGGCCTTTGGCGCCGTTTTGACCTTCGGCGCAAGTTTGTTCGTCGCCTTTGGCGGCGGTGGATCGGGCTAGGCTGCGGCGCAGGGTCCAGAACATGCCCAGCGCCATGGCCGCGGCGGCCCCGACGAGAGCGGCTCCGGCGCCGGTCAGGCCCAGCGCCTTGATGATCGGAACCAGCGCCGCCAGATAGACGGCGCAGACCACCAGCCGCACCCGCAGGGCGACGCCCGCCCGGTTCAGCGAGACCAGCATCGGCTCCAGCGGCAGGGCCAGGACGCCGATCGCGGCGGCGGCCACCTGCCAGGTCATGATCGGGGCGGCGGCGGCGAACGGCTTGCCCATCACCAGGGTCAGGATGGGGGCGCCGAACAGCATCGAGACCAGCAACAGCAAGCCGGCCACGGCGCCGCCCATCAGGCCGATCTGGCCGGCCAGCTTGCGCATCGCCGCCTCGCCGCCGGTGGCGCGCATCTTGGCCAGTTCCGGATAGAGGGCGGGGGTCAGCAGCTTGGCGGGCTTGGCCATGCCGTCGGCCACCTGCCGGCCGACGCGCCACAGCGCCGCCTGGGTGGGGCCCAGCACCGCGCCGACCACCAGGGTGATGACGTGGGTGAAGGCGGTGTCCAGCGTGCCGCTGAAATTGGTGGCCCAGGCGAAGCGCCAGACGCCGGGCAGGCCCTCGCTGGTCGGTCCCCGGAACGTGAAGCCCTTCAGCAGGTCGCGCCGGGCCAGGTCCCACAGGGCCACGCCCATCACGTACAGGAACGAGGCCACGGTGCCGGCCGCCCAGGCGACCAGGAACCAGCCGATCGGCGCGTCCAGGGCGAACGCCGCGGCGCAGCCGATCAGGCGCACGATCGAGCTGACCGCCTGCTCGCCCGCCAGGAAGCGGAACCGGTCGAACAGGCGCAGCAGGCCGACCGAGGTGGCCGAGGTCATCATGGCGATCGACAGGGCGTAGAGCGCCGCCGCCGGGGCCAGCTCGCGCGGCCAGCCCAGGGTCGAGCCCAGCAGCAGCGCGCCGCCGACGCCCAGCACCACCCCCACGGCCGCCCCGATCAGGTCCAGCAGCAGGGTGAACCGCAGCACCTGCTGGAAGCGGGGACGGTCGCCGGTCAGCAGCGGTCCGGTCCCGTACTGCAGCACCGTCTGCCACGACTGGAACTTGGCCACGTCGCCCAGGAACTGGGCGTAGGCGTTGATCAGCACCAGCACGCCCATCTGCACCGCGCCCAGGCCGCGCGCGGTCAGGGCGATGTAGGCCAGGCTGACGATGGCGTTGACGGTACGGCCTCCGAGCAGGGTTCCGGCATTGGCCAGAACCCGCTTCAAGACCTTGGAATCGTTACTCATCTTGGACGGTGCTTCATCACCGGCAACCGGTCGACGATCGCCTGGGCGGCGCGCACCGACGACGGGGTCTCGCGCAGGTCGAAGCTCTCGGCGAAGCCGCGCTTCTGGGCCTCGACATAGTCGCCGTGCCCGCGCTGGGCCGAGGCGACGGCGTCGACCACGTCGTCCACGTCGTCGATCCCCTCCAGAACGGGGCCGTAGCGCCAGTGATGGAAGCTCTCGTCGCCCCGCCAGTCGGCGTTGCTGGCGTTGAGGAACAGGCACGGCTTGGGCGTGCGCAGGAACTCGTAGACCTGGCTGGACACGTCGCCCAGATAGATGTCGGCCGCGCGGGTGTAGGTCATGTCGATCGCCGCCGGCCCGCCCAGGTCAAGATGGATGCGCGGATGGTCGACGAACGGCGCCAAGGCCTCGATCGTCCTCGGGTCCGCGCCCTCGAAGAGCCGGATATGGGGCGCGAAGATCAGATTGTAACGTTCGTCCGCCGCGAACCGCTCGAGAATCTGCCGACCCCATCGCGGCCAGGAGCCCAGGGTCGGGTGGAAATGCGGGTTGTACAGCACCAGCGGCTTGGCCTGCGGGAAGACCGGCAGCGGCGAGCCGGGCAGGGCGTCGATGATGTCGAACTTGGGATAGCCGACCATGGCGCAGGTCTGGGGCGTGACCCAGCCCTCGTCCAGCATGCGGTCGCGCTGCTTGGGGCCGGCGGCCATCACCAGGTCGAACTGCTTGAGGCGCGGCTCGAACGGCCCGCCGCGATCGCCCGCGCCGTGCTGGGTGTAGACCAGCTTGCTGTCCTTGACCCCCAGCTTGCGCAGCAGGGCCGTGGTGCGCTCGGGGGTGACGATGGCGTCGTACCGCGCCAGCCGCCGGGCGTTGGCCGCCAGCATCAGCGCCTTGGGCGGCGTGCTGGCGCCCTTCAGACGCAGGTCCCGCAGCCAGCTCGGCGGCAGCAGCCGCGAAGGGATCGGCGGGACCTTCAAGGTCTCGAGCAGCTCGCGCACATAGTCCAGGTGCTCCTGGGTCGTGGTGGCGATGTGGACGTCGATGTCGGGCCAGCCCTTGGCCAGCGCGATGGCGATCGGCAGGCTGTGCAGGATCTGGTGGGTCTGGGCGATGTAGAGGAAGCAGACGCTGGGCCTGGCTCCCCGCCCTTTCGGATTGGGCCCCTTCGGATCGGGCTTGATCACTGTTGCGGCGTGAGGCGCGTGCGCACCCGGCCCTTGAACACCACCCGGTCGCCCTTGTCGCTGACCGAGTAGTTGTCGGCCCGGATCGAGCCGCTGTTCGGGCCCGCGCCCTCGACCGCCGCGCCGCCGACCAGGTCGCCGGTGTGGGTGTCGATCAGCGCCTTCTGCGAGGCGAACTGATAGCCCGCGCCGTTGTCGATCTTGACGTCGCCGGTCAGCAGCAACGAGCCCTTCTCTTCCTGGTAGGCGCCGTCCTTGGAGACCACGTGGGTGGGGGCGGGCGAGCCGTAGCCGCGGGTCAGCTGCGGATTCTTCAGGAACACCTGGTCGGCGTTGTTGAGATCGCGGGTGGCCGAGGTGGCGGTGATCAGGAAGGCCCGTCCGTCCTTCAGCGTGCCGGTGAAGCGCGGATTGTCCATGCGCAGCGGCGCGGCGGAGGCGGGCGCGGTGGGCTTGATCGCCATGGCGCGGATCACGCCCTGGCCGACGATCGCGACCGCCATGCCGATGGCGATGGCCGGCAGGACGGTCCGCATCGCCCGCACCGGCTTGCGGTGGCGGTTGCGGTTCTTCTTGCGGACCGGTTTGGCGGCTGCGGGCGTGATGGCGATCATGGCTGTGCGAACTGAAAGCGACGGGCGAAAGGCAATGGACGACCGGCTTAAGCCTCCCGGCGCGATCCCCCAAGAGGTATTGCGACCCTGCCTCCGCCCGGGTTGGCGGTCAACAACGGCGGCTCAGGCGGCGGAGGTGGTCAGGCTGTTTCGTTCGGCGGTCGTCAGCGGCCGCCAGCGGCCTTCCGGCAGGTCGCCCAGGACCAGGTCGCCGATGCGGATGCGCAGCAGGTCCACGACGATCAGCTCGACCAGTTCGCACATCCGGCGGATCTGGCGATTGCGGCCTTCCTTGAGGATGAACTTCAGCTGCTGGCGGCCGACGACCTCGACCTGGGCGGGGCGCAGCGCCCGCTCGTCCAGCTCCAGGCCATGGCGCAGCAGGGCCAGCTTCTCGTCGGTGATCCAGCCGTCGACCCAGACCAGATATTCCTTTTCCATGTCCGAGGCCGGGCCGATCACCGCCTTGGCCACCACCCCGTCCTCCGAGAGGATCAGCAGGCCGCGCGAATCCATGTCCAGGCGACCGACCGGGGCCAGGTTGTTGCTGAAGCCGGGGATGACCGGGCTCTGGCCGAACAGCGCCTCGCGGGTCAGCAGGCGCACGGCCGGGACCTGGCCCGTATCGGGCTGGGCCGAGACGATCCCGATCGGCTTGTGGATCATCACCGTCAGCGCGCCTTCCAGCTGGGCCTGGGCGCGGTCGGACAGCACCAGGGTCTGGCCGGGCTCGATCTTGCGGCCGACATCGTCGACCCGCTGGCCGTCGATCGACACCAGGCCCTGGGTGATCAGGGCCTCTGCCTCGCGGCGCGAGCAGACGCCGTTCTGGGCCAGCCAGCGATTGACGCGCTGCGGCTCGGCTTCGTCGTACAGGCGGGTCCAGGCCATGGTCGGGCGTCCAGAGAGGTGAGCGGGCCTGTCTAGGGCCACGCGGGGGCGCTCGGCAACCGTCATGGGCGCAAGGCCGTTGCTTCAGCAGTGCAATTGGGTCTGGAGATTCCGATGACCGACCGCGTCGACAACGACACCGCCCTGGAGGAGGTCCTGGAATTCCTGGCCGATCCGCCCGCGCCGGGCACGCCGGAAGACGCTCGTTTCGGCGACCGTTTGCGGCAGGTGCTGTCGGCCTCGATCGTCGACGATCCGGTCGACGAGGACGACCCGATCCCCAAGGCCGAGCTGGCCTTGGACGATGACCTGCGCCGCAAGCTGGAGGCGGTGGCCAAGCACCGGTCCAGCAATCCGTTCGGCGAGCATCCGGACGGGATCGGGCCGACGTTGGGGATGGATCTGAGGAAGTCATAGGGGCTAGGCCTGCTGTCGGGGACAGGCGCATGCGCCTGTCCCCAGCGTTGGCCGGGACCTAGACCCGCCCGCCTGGACTGTCCTTGAACGTGTCGCCGACCTCGCGGGAATCCCCGCCGTCCGGTCCGGCCGAGCGCCGCTCCTTCTGGCCGGTCTTCTTGGTGTCCTTGTCAGACACAAGTCCGGGACGCTCGCCGGCGGGCAGGGCCTCGTTGGCCTCGCGGCCGGGACTGTTGATCTTGTCGGTCATGAACCCTCTCAGTGATGGGTGGCGTCGCGCTTGCGGGTCGCGGCGGCCTTTTTGGCCGAGGCCGAGCGTTCGGCCGCCGTGCGGGAGGCCGCCGCCTTGCCGCCCTTTTCGCCGCCCTTGTGGGCCGCCGGGTGGCCGGTGTGCTTGCCGCGCCCCGAGCCGCCGGGCTCCTTTCCGCCGCCGTCGTCCTTGTTGACCGTCGCCCAGGCCCGCCGTTCGGCCTCCTTCTCGGAGACGCCGCGCGCTTCGTAGCCTTCGGCGATGTGGTCAGCCTTGCGCTCCTGCTTGTCGGTGTATTTCGACTTGTCGCCCTGGGGCATCGTCGTCCTCCATTCGCTGTGGAGGGAAAATCCGTCGCCGGCGGGTCGGGTTCCTAAAGCCGACCTTCGGAACGGCCTGGATTATCCGGTCGTTCGGAGAGCATGGCGCGCAAGCTCAAGGTGTTCTCCTGGTCCGACGGCCTCCACGACTACACCGTGGCCGCGACCTCGCGCGCCAAGGCCCTGGAGGCCTGGGACGTCGGTCGCGACCTGTTCAAGGACGGCACGGCGCGGGAGCTGTCCGAGGGCGCGAACCACGACGCCGCCGTCGCCGAGCCGGAGACGGTCATCACCACCCCGGCCGGCGGCCTGGGCGCGGCGCTCAAGGCCTTGCCCGCCAAGGCGCGTCGCAAGCCGTCCAAGGTGGAGACGGCGCGGGCGGAGAAGCTGGCGGCCCTGAAGGCGGAGCTCGAGGGCGTCGAGGACGAAGCCGAGGCCTCGGAGCTGGCCTTCGCCGAGCGCCACGCGGCGCTCGACGCCGAGGAAGCGGCGGCGATCGACGGCTTCGCGGCGCGGCGGGTCCAGCTTCAGAAGGCGATCAAGGCGGCGAAGGGCTAGGCGTCGCTATTTCCCCACGCTTTCCAGCAAGCGCAGCCGCGCCACGTCCGGGTCGTCCACGAGCCGAGGTTCCGGCCCGATCAGCATCTTCTTCGGCGCGTCGGGCGAATACGGCGCCCAGGTCGGCAGGCCGGGTCCGTTCGGATCGCCGGTCCGCGCGAAATTGACCCAGTAGGACGACATCTGGTCGGCGACGCGGCGGTCCGTGGCGTCGGTGGTCCAGGCCTTGATGATCTCCGGGTGGTTGAACACGTAGACGATGTCGGCCGAGTGGAAGGCGCCGAAATCCTTGCCGCGATTGGCCGCGCCGAACCAGGCGTCCGGAATCCTGGGCGCATGGTCGAAGCGGTAGACATAGACGGGCGACTTGCCGGTCCGGGTCTGCGCCATGGCCCAGCGCCAGGTCGGCAGGCCCATCCAGAGGTCGCCGGCGTAGGTCTGTCGCGAGGCCTGTTCGATGGCCGGCGTGTGGACCGGATAGAGCGCCAGCGCCTCGCCGACACGGGCCCCGAAGCGCTCGGCCAGCACCTGCTGCAGGGTCTTGTTCCCGAAGTTGCCGAACAGGCTGCCCTCGTCGCGGTTCCAGCCGACCAGCAGCGGCACGTCCGATTGCTCGCGGGCGGCGAAGGTCTGGGCGGCGCCGGCGGGCAGGATCCAGCCGTCCAGGTTGGGGCGGAAGCCGAAGTCGGCGTTCGGCGCGGTGAAGGCGGCCAGGATCTCGGCGGAGGAACGCGCGCGCAGCCTCGCCAGGTCGTCGCCGCCCAGCGACTGGGCGAAGGCTTTGCCGACGGCCTCGGCCTGGGCCAGGGTCTGGTCGTCGCGCGTCATCGAGAAGGCCGATCCGCTCTCGCCGATGGCGCGATGGAACAGGCCCTTGGCTTCCGGCGAGATCATCATCCGGCTGACCGCGTCCGATCCGGCCGACTCGCCGACGATGGTGACGTTGGCGGGGTCGCCGCCGAAGGTCGCGGCGTTGGCCTTCACCCACCGCAGGGCGGCGATCATGTCGGCCAGGGCCTGGTCGCCGCTGGCGTGGCGCGGGCTTTCGGCGGTCAGCTCCGGATGGGCCATGAAGCCGAACACGCCCAGGCGGTAGTTGATGGTCACCACCACCACGCCCTTGCGGGCCAGGGCCTCGCCGTCGTGCCGGGGCTCGGCGCCCGAGCCGGCGCCGTAGCCGCCGCCGTGGATCCAGAAGAACACCGGCAGCTTCTGGCCCGGCTTGGCCGCCGTGCTGACGTTCAGATAGAGGCAGTCCTCGCTCATGGACGGGGTGAACGGGTCGATGTCGTCGTAGCGCTTGGGCTGCAGGCAGTTGGGGGCGTAGGCGTCGACCGGACGCGCGCCGGCCCAGGGCCGCAGCGGCTGCGGCGGCTTCCAGCGGTTCTCCCCGACCGGCGGCGCGGCGTAGGGCAGGCCCTTGTAGACCCGCACGCCGTCGGCGGTCGGCGCGGCGTGGGCGATCTCGCCGCCGGTGACCTTCAGGGTCTGGGCGGCGACGGGCGTGGCCAGCAGGGCCGCCGCCAGGACGGGCAGGGCGAGGGCGCGAAGGATCATGGACGGCTCCAGCGATGCGGAGCCGGGATCATGGCTGATTCAGCGGCGCTGTCGCCAATCCATTCAAGGAGGGGCCATTCAAGGACGGGCCATTCCAGGGTGGGCCGTTCAGGGACGGGCGGTCGCCGGACCCTCGGCCGCCACCCAGGTCAGGAACGCGCTCTGGAAAGGCGACAGCACCTTGGCTTGCCGGCGCAGGGCGTCGGCGCTCTGGACCTCGCACTTGCCGCCGGCCGTGGCGAAGCCGGCCGGCCGCGGGGTCTGCGACGGACACTGCACCGGCCAGACGACCGCCCGGTCGATCAGGCCGGCGCTGGTCCGGTGGAGGGGACGAAGGGCCAGGTAGCCCGGTTTCAGCGGTCCGCCCTGGGGCGTCGAGGCCGACGGCGGACCGTTGGTGGCGCCGTTGATCAGTTCGACGATCTCAGGGTCTCCGTCGATCAGCAGGTAGTCGCTGGACTTGGGCGGCTGGAGCGCCGCGAGCGATCGCGCCGCCGGACCGAACGCCCGGACCATGGCGGTCTCGGCGTCCCAGCTCATCTTGCCGTGCGCGACCTTCACCGGGGCGGAGCAGTCCGGCAACCGGCCCGATGGGTCGGGCCGGACGTCGCAGCCAGGCCCGGACAAGGCCCAGACGCCGTCGGCCAGGCCATGGGGCGAGGCGTCGGCGGCGGCGAACAACGGCGTTTCGGACACCACGGCGCAGCCCGTCAGCAGGGCGGAGGCCAGGATCAGCGGCAAGACGGGTTTCATGACCGGCCTCCTTCGGGAGAGCGGAAGGCGCGGCGCGACCTTCGCTGTCCGGAGGGTCGGCGCGGCGTGTTGCGGGATGATTGCAGCGCCGTTTCAGACGCGCTCGACCACCATCGCGATGCCCTGGCCCACGCCGATGCACATGGTCGCCAGGCCGTAGCGGGCGCCGCGGCGGTGCAGTTCCTCGACCAGGGTCAGGCCCAGGCGGGCGCCGCTCATGCCCAGCGGATGGCCCAGGGCGATGGCCCCGCCGTTGGGGTTCACGTGCTCGCCGTCGTCGGGCAGGCCCAGGTCGCGCAGCACGGCCAGGCCCTGGGCGGCGAAGGCCTCGTTCAGCTCGACCACGTCGATGTCGCCGATCGAGAGGCCCAGGCGCGCCAGCAGCTTCTGCGTGGCCGGGACGGGACCAATCCCCATCACGCGGGGTTCGACCCCGGCGGCGGCGACGCCCAGGATGCGGGCGCGGGGCGTCAGGCCGTGGGCCTTGGCCGCCGCCTCAGAGGCGACGATCAGGGCGGCCGCCCCGTCGTTGACGCCCGACGCGTTGCCGGCGGTGATCGTGCCGTCGGGGCGGACGATAGGCTTCAAGGCCGACAGCGCCTCGATCGTGGTGACGCGCGGATGCTCGTCGCGGGACACGACCACCGGGTCGCCCTTGCGCTGGGCCAGGGTGACCGAGACGATCTCGGCGTCGAACCGGCCCGAGCCCTGCGCGGCCGCCGCGCGGGCCTGGCTGCGCAGGGCGAAGGCGTCCTGGTCGGCGCGGCTGACCTGCCACGCCTCGGCGACGTTCTCGGCGGTCTCGGGCATGGAGTCGACGCCATAGGCCTTGCGCATGGCCGGATTGACGAAGCGCCAGCCGATCGTGGTGTCGAAGATCTCGGCGTTGCGCGAGAAGGCGCTGTCGGCCTTGCCCATCACGAACGGCGCGCGGCTCATGCTCTCGACGCCGCCGGCGAGCATCAGCTGGGCCTCGCCGGACTTGATGGCGCGGGCGGCCACGCCCAGGGCGTCCAGGCCCGAGCCGCACAGGCGGTTGACGGTCGAGCCCGAGGCGGTGGTCGGCAGGCCGGCCAGCAAAGCTCCCATTCGGGCAATGTTGCGGTTGTCCTCGCCGGCCTGGTTGGCGCAGCCCAGCACCACGTCGTCCAGCGCGCCCCAGTCGACGCCGCCGTTGCGGGCCATCAGGGCCTTGATCGGGATCGCCGCCAGGTCGTCGGCCCGCACGCCCGACAGCGCCCCGCCGTAGCGGCCGATCGGCGTGCGGACGGCGTCGCAGATGAAGGCGTCGGTCACGGCTAGATCCTCGCAAACACTTGTTTGAAGGCAGCCTACCGAGCCCGGCCCAAGGATCAAGGGCCGGCTAGTTGTTGATCTCGATCGTCTCGATCCGCGATTGGGTGGCCTCGGCCTTGCGGTGGCCGGGAACCGGCATCAGCATTCCGACCAGGACGGCGGCCAGGACGGCCAGGGAAATGAAGGCCTTGAGGGCCATGACGCACACGAATTGCTGTTAATCCGACCCTGAAACAGCGCCCCGGTCGGGCGGCGGGTTCCAAAGTCGGCTTCCGTACGCAACGCCTTCACGACCGCGACGGCGCGGGCGAGAGTGGGCGCATGACGTTCGAGATCCGCCAGACCGACCAGCCTTCGCTGGACTCCTACCAGCAGGGCCTGGCCGTGCTGCGTGCGTTCACGGGCGAGGCCGTCGGCCCGCCCGACAACCGCGACTTCGCGCTGCTGATCACAGCTCCGGGCGAGGCGGCCGTCCTGGGCGGCCTTTGGGGGCAGTCGCGGTGGGGCGCCTTCTATGTCGACATGATCGTGGTGCCGGAGGCCTTGCGCGGGACGGGCGTCGGGACCGACCTGATGACCCGCGCCGAGGCCGAGGCGCGGGCGCGCGGCTGCCACCTGATGTGGCTGGACACCTACGCCTTCCAGGCCCGGCCGTTCTACGAGCGGCTGGGCTTCGAGGTCTTCGGCCAGATGGACGGCCCGGCGCCGTTCTATCCGCGGTGGTTCATGCGCAAGGCGCTGGTGTAGCGGGTGGGGACACGCGCATGCGCGTGTCCCCAGATCGTCCTAGGCCGTCACGTAGCGGATCAGGGCCGCCATGTTCTCGATATAGGCGCCGGTCGAGATGCCCGGCTTGGGCACGTCGGCGATGTAGGGCGAGGTGTCGGTGGGATCGCCCACGCGGGTCGCCGAGAACTCGCCCGGGGTCACGGTCATCGAGCCGTCGCCGATATAGGGGTTGCTGACCGCCTTCATCTCGGTTGGCCACCAGCCCTCGGCGTTCAGCTGCGCCATCAGCTTGGCGGCGTCGGCGTCGGTGGTCTTGTCGCTGGTCTTCAGGGCGCCGACGTTCAGGTCGGACACCGAGAGGTCCTTGGTGGTGAAGTAGCGGGGCAGGGGGCGGCTGCCGCCCTTCACTTTCAGCGGCGAGTCCTTGCTGACCACTTCGGGCGGCGTGGCCTTCAGCGTCTCGTAGCGCTTGCGCAGCTTGTCGATGGCGACCGCACGGAACGACGAGTAGTGGACGATCGTGTTCTCCCAGTGCTTGTCGATGAAGTACTCGCCGTTGAACACGTTGGAGCCGCGACGGTGCACGTAGAGCGGCTCGTTGGTGCCGATCTCGATGAAGGTCGGATAGCGCGGCTTGCCCGGGGCGATCTTGTCGTCGAGCTTCAGGCCGGCCAGCCAGTCGATGGTCTCGGGGATGCGGTCCAGGTACTTCGGGTCGCCCGTCAGCTGATAATAGTCCATCAGGTTTTCGAGGTTGCCGGCCGTGGTGTGGCTGGCGAAGGCCTTGGGCTCGTAGGTGCGCGCGCCGGCCGGCTTGAGGTCGGCGACGGTGTGCTGCAGGCCCCAGCCGGGCTGCGGCATCGGCTGGTGGGCGGCGATGTAGATGTCCATGGCGCGCTTGATCGGGTCCAGCACGCGCTTGTCGCCCAGGGTCTGCCAGACCATCAGCAGGAACTTGATGTTCTCGTCGACGACGCCGTCGTTGAAGGTGATGTAGCCCGTGTAGTCGGGGTGGCCCTTGTTCTCGAAGCCGCCCGACAGCGGGAAGCGCTGGGGCCAGCCGCCGTTCGGATACTGGCTGTCGAGAACGAACTGGATGGCCTTGTCCAGCGCCGGCTTGAAGGCCTTGTCCTTCTTTTCCAGATAGATGCGCAGCATCAGCTGGCAGCTCTCGGCGGTGCCCTCGTCGTCGAACGTGGCGTTGCCGTAGTAGTGCTGGAATTCCTCTAGCCGCCAGCCGTTCTTGCCGATGGTGTCGTACCACTTCTGCAGCGACTCCGGCCCGGCCAGGTCGCCCATGTAGTTCCAGCCGCCCGCCGGGTGCTGGATCTTGATCAGCGCTTGAGCGGCTTTGCGGGCCGCCTCGTAGTAATACTCGTCGCCCGTGGCGTGATAGGCGTCGAGGAACAGGTGGCCCATGGTCGCCGTGCCGGGCGGCTGGACCCAGATCATGGTCGGGAAGGCTTCCATCTCGCCGAACCGGCGCGAGAAGTCGGGCAGGTAGCTCCAGACATAGCCGCCCTCGTAGGCGGCCTTCTCGGCCATGAAGGTCGTGGCCTTCTTCATCGTCGCCAGGACCTGGTCCTTGGACGGCGCGGCGCCTTGGGCCAGGGCCTTCAGCGGGGCCATGGCCGCGGCGACGGCGAAGGTGGCGGTGGTCGTCGCCAGCAGGCGGCGGCGTGTGAGGGGGCTAAGCGGCATGGCGACGATACTCTCCCAGGGGCTTTCAGGCCGAAACCCCCCGCGACGCAAGGACGCGGCATGGCGGCTGGGAGAGGAGCGAAGAGGGGTCTTCCAAACCCTCGCGTTCCTGGTCTTCCTCCCGGTCGGTCCTTGCCGAAACCCCTGTCGCCGTTGGGTCGGCGCGGTGTTGTGGACAGTTATGATACCGGTGTCATGACTTGACCAGAGGCTTTTGGTGGAGCTTTGTTATATGACGCCGAGTCATTCTCCTGCGACAGGCCGTCACGTTGTGTCCAACCGACGGGTGGGCGAGAACGGGTCATAGGTTTTGAGGCGACGCCGCCGCGCCGGTTTTGGTAGCGCGCGACGCCGTCCTGTTGGGGAACAGGACGACGGCCCCGGGTCAGGAATGACCCGGGGCCGTTTTCATTTCTGACACCAGTTTCTCGCGTAACGATTTGTTTTTACGTGAGGTTACACCGTTCTGCGACCAGCGGTCACATGGATGGGGTCGTTCATCTCCCGTAAATATTCATCATGCCCAGCCAGCTTGACCACCTGAACGAAGCCGAGCGTCTCGAGCGACAAGCCGAGATCGCCGACAGCGATCACGCTCGCGACGCGCTGCGTCGCATGGCCCAGACCTCGCGTCTGTCGGCGGCCCTGGTCGGCATGCTGGAGGCCAGCCGCGAAGATCATCCGGGCTAGCGCGGCGCGGATCGCCTCATCCTCGCGAAACCCGTCTTCAACATACACGCATGGCTTGAATTGCGACGCGGCACGGTGAACATGGCGTGGTGCAAGGAGACCCTGGTGTCGGGCGAGGGATCGGACAAGGCCGTTCTGAAAGGCGCGGGCGCGTACTTCCTCAGCATCGTGGAAGCCAGTCGCGACTGCATCCGGGTGATCAGCCCGGAGGGCTTCCTCGAATTCATGAACGCCCGCGGCCAGGCGCTGTTCGAGATCGACGACTTCGAAGGCCGCAACCGCAGCCGCTACTGGCCCGACATGTGGCCGCCTGAAAGCCGGGCGGACGTCGAGCAGGCCCTGCGCACCGCCATGAAGGGCGAGGCCGCCGCCTTTCGCGCCATCTGCCCCACCGCCAAGGGCGATCCGCGCTGGTGGGACACCACGGTGTCGCCGATCCTCTCGGAAGAGCCGGGGGAGGAGGGCCGGGTGATCCGCGTCCTGGCCACCTCGCGCGACGTCACCGGCGAGATGCGCGCCGAAGCCCATCGGCAGCTGCTGGTCAACGAACTGAACCACCGGGTGAAGAACACCCTGGCCACCATCCAGTCGATCGCCAGCCAGTCGTTGCGCAACGCCGGCGTCGACATGTCGGTGCGCGGGGCGCTGGAAGGGCGGCTGATGGCGATCGCCGCCACCCACAACGTGCTGACCGACGAGAACTGGTCGGCCGCCAGCCTGCGGCAGATCGTCGACGGCTCGGTCACGCCCTATCGCAACAATTCGGGACAGCTGACCATCAGCGGCGACGACCTGATGGTCTCGCCCAAGCCGGCGGTGGTGCTGGCCCTGGCCTTCCACGAACTGGCGATCAACGCGCTGAAGTACGGCGCGCTGTCGGTCGCGGACGGCAAGGTCGACATCGGCTGGTCGGTGGCGGGGGGCGAACGGCTGGACATCTCCTGGACCGAACAGGGCGGACCGCCGGTCCGTTCGCCCGAGCGGCGGGGGTTCGGTTCGCGGATCATCGAGCTGGCCCTGCCCAACGAACTGGGCGGGGAGGTGGATCTCGACTATCGCCCCGAAGGGCTGCACTGCCGCATCCGCGCGCCGCTGGCGGCCCTGAACCGGGTCGACGCCTTCATGCCGCTGTCCTAGGCGGCCGCCCCAAGACGAGCCAGATCGGGGCGGTCAATGTCCTGACACGGTGAACCCCGATCCTCCTGAGCCGTTGTCCAAGCTTGAGCGGCGTTGAGGTCGCGGAGGCGCGTCGCTGATGATCCCCGAAGGTGCGAAGACAAGGCTGGCGTCCGCCTGGACCGCCGCGCGCGCCTTCGTCGTGCGCCATCGGCTGTGGTTCGGGGCGGGGATCGGCGCCTTGCTGCCGTTGTTGGTCCTGCTGGTCTGGCTGGGCGCCAGCCTGCCGATTTCGCGGGCCCTGGAGCCCCTGCCGAACCGGGCGTTGATCCTGCTGGACGACCAGGGTCGGCCCTTCGCCCGACGGGGGGCGTACAAGGAGRCCCCGGTGGTCATCAAGGCCCTGCCCAAGCACGTGCCGGCCGCCTTCCTGGCCATCGAGGACCGCCGGTTCTACCGCCACATCGGCGTCGACTTCGGCGGCATGGCGCGCGCCCTGGTGGTCAACGCCAAGGCCCATCGCACCGTGCAGGGCGGCAGCACGATCACCCAGCAACTGGCCAAGAACGCCTTCCTCAAACCCGAGCGCAGCCTGCGCCGCAAGGGCCAGGAGGCGATGATCGCCCTGTGGCTGGAGCTGCGGCTGTCCAAGGACGAGATCCTGGCGCGCTATCTCTCCAGCATCTATTTCGGCGACGGGGTCTACGGTCTGGGCGCGGCGGCCCGGCACTATTTCGGCAAGCCGCCCGAGCAGTTGTCGATCGGCGAGGCGGCGATGCTGGCCGGCATGGTCAAGGCGCCGGTCGACCTGGACCCGGTCGACCATCCCCAGGCGGCCGGCGCGCGGGCCAGGCTGGTGCTGGATGCGATGGTGCAGACCAAGGCGATCACCCGCCAGCAGGCCGACGCGGCCGGTCATGTGGTGGTGCGCACCACCCGGGCCGACCTGCCGGTGGGCGGCTATTTCGCCGACTGGATCTCGCCGCAGGTCAAGTCCGCCTTCGACGGGCCGGGCTATGGCGAGGTGCGCGTGCCAACCACCCTGGACAGCCGCCTCCAGCGGATCGTCGAGCGCGCGGTGGCCAAGGACATGAAGGGCGCGGCCAAGGCCAAGGTGGGACAGGTGGCCGTGGTCGCCATGCGTCCGGACGGCCGGGTGGTGGCCATGCTGGGCGGCACGAACTATCGCCAGACCCCGTTCAACCGCGCCGTCCAGGCCCAGCGGCAACCGGGCAGCGCCTTCAAGCTGTTCGTCTATCTGGCCGCCCTGCGCGACGGGGCCACGCCCGACAACCTGGTGATCGGGGACCCGATCACGATCGGCGGCTGGACGCCGGCCAACTACGAGGGCGGCGGCGGGCGCGACCTGACCATCCGCGACGCCTTCGCGGAGTCGAACAACATCATCGCCGCGCGGGTCTACCAGCAGGCCGGCGGTCCCGAGGTGGTGCGGGCGGCGCGGGACCTGGGGATCGTCTCGCCGCTGCGCGAGGACGACGCCACCCTGGCCCTGGGTACGGCCGAGACCAACCTGCTGGAACTGACCGGGGCCTACGCCGCCGTCGCCTCGGGCAAGATGCCGGTCCAGCCCTACGGCCGCGCGCGCGCCACCCCCATCGCCACCGCCGACATGGACACGGCCGAGCGCGCGGCGCTCTACGACCTGCTGGGCGCGGTGGTCGAGGAGGGGACCGGCCGCGCCGCGCGCCTGGGGCAGAAGGCCTATGGCAAGACCGGCACCACCCAGGACTATCGCGACGCGCTGTTCGTCGGCTTCACCGGCGACCTGGTGGTCGGGGTCTGGGTCGGCAACGACGACCACTCGCCGATGAACCGCATGGTCGGCGGCGATCTTCCGGCCCGCATCTGGCGCGACGTGATGACCGCCGGGCTGAAGGCCGGCCTGGTGGCGCGGGACGGTCCGCCGGAGCCGCGCTACGCGCCCGCGCCGGAAGTCGTGGAGGAGGCGGCGCGCCCGAAGCGTGTGCCGAAGTGGATCCGGCGGATCTTCGGGCTCTGATTTCCGCAAGGTCCAGGTTGGTCCAAGCCTTGCTGCCAACCGAACGCCGCGACCCAGAATGGGACGCTTGGCGACCGCCCGTCGGGGGAGCGGTGGCCGGGTGCTGGGCGGCGTAGTCGGAAAGGCGCTTGGAATGAACCCGAAGGCAGTGCTCCTGATTGGAGCGGCGACGATGATGCTCGCCGCGCTGGGACCCGTGACGACCGCCCTGGCGGACGGCTATCCGGCCCGCGTCACCCCCATCACCAAGGCGGCGCCCAGACCCGCGTCGAAGCCGGCCGCCAAGCCCGTGGTCAGGACCCGGGTCAAGATCGTCGAACGCCCGGTCTATGTCGAAAAGATCGTCAAGCAGCCGGTCTATATCGAGAAGCGGACCGAGGTGCCCGTCGATCGCATCGTCTATGTCGATCGCCCCGTGGACCGCGTCGTCGAGAAGCGGGTCGAGGTGCCGGTGGTCAAGATCGTCGAGAAGCCCGTCGATCGTCCCGTCTATGTCGACCGTCCCGTCGACCGGATCGTCGAGAAGCGCGTGGAAGTGCCGGTGGATCGCATCATCGAAAAGCGGGTCGAGGTGCCGGTCGAGAAAATCGTCCGGGTGCCGGTCTATGTCGAGCACGAGGAGCGCCGGGTCGAACGCCGCGGCTGCGACTGTAACGGCGACCGTCGCGCTTACGAGGATCGCGGCTATCGCGAGCAGGGGCGGATCTACGATCGCGCCGAAAGCAGCGTCGAACGTTCCGAGGAGACCTACGAGTCCGAAACCTCCCGCTACAGCGAGGAAGGCCAGGGCTGGAGCTATCAGGGCAGTTACCAGGCCGGCGACGGCTACGCCCAGTCGCTCGAGGGCGCGGCCGGCGGCGGTTATTACGGCTATTCCAGCGCCCGCTACGGCGTGGGCGGCGGCTGGATCGGCGGCCAGGCCTATGGCCGGACGGGCTATGCCCGTGGCTGGTCGAGCGCCGGCGCGGCCTCCAGCGCCCGGGCGAGCGCCAGCGCCAGCTCCTCGAGCAGCGTGACGGTGTCCGGCGGCGGTCGCTATGGCGGCGGCGGGCATGGCGGCTCAACGGGCGGTCACGGCGGCTGCTGCGGGCATTAACCGCGTTCGCGCAGAAACCGGCGTTCACGGAGCGAAACCGCACCGTTCTGCATAGTCTGGGTTCTGGAATCGGGCATCAATCATCGACGGGGGATCACGTGCGGCGTCGGGCCGCCTGGTCAGGAGCAGCCCGTGGATTTGATCCTGGTGGTCACCAAACCCTTCGACTGGTGCGTCGAACGGCGGGGGCAGACCTTGTCGCGTCATTCCAGCCAGGAGGCCGCCTACAAGGCCGCCCTCGACTACGCCAGCGCGCTGTTCGACGAGGGCATCCGGACCCAGGTCACGATCAAGCCCGAGGCCCGCACCTTCGCGGGGGTCACCGCGGACTAGGAGGGGGTTCGCGCGGCGCGCCGGCCTGGGAGTCGGGCGTGCAAAGCTTCCCGTTTCACGTTATGGGGGAGTCGCGCTGATTTTCGGGGGCAAGGTTCATGGACGATCCGCCGAAGCGTTCCTTCGTCACCGGTGAAATAGACGTCAAGACGCTCATCGCGTTCGTGTTCGGCGCGATCTTCATCATCACGATCCTGGTCTTCACGGCGGTGGTGAAAGACCCCAGTCCGACCGAGGTCTGGACCTATCGGATCATCCTGGCCCTGGCCGCCGCCGGGGTCGCGGCCATCCTGCCGGGCTTCATCGACATCAAGTACAAGGGGTTCGTCCAGGCGGGCGGCGCCATCGGCGTGTTCGTGCTGATCCTGCTGGCGTTCCCCGCACCGGACGCCGCGCGGAAACCCGCATCGCCGAACCCGGACGCGCAGGCGCCCGAGGAGATCGTCTGGCCGACCGAAGACGCGGATTTCGCGGCCCGGAAATATGTCGACCTCGTCGACAACGGGAAATTCGTGGAAGCCTATGAATCCGTCGACAAGTCGATGGGCGTTCCGTGGACCACGTTCGAGGCCACCTACAAGACCGGTCTTGTTCCCCTGGGCGCCGTGATCGACCGGCGGCAGACGGGCGCCAAGCGGGAGGTGGATCCGCCGGGCCGGCCGAAGGGCGGCTACGCGATCGTCACCTACCAGACGAAGTTCGCCAACGAAGCCAAGTGCCGGGAGGAGGTGGTCTCGCTCAGGGCCATGCCCGACAAGACCTGGAGCGTGTCCAAGCACGAAAGCTCGCCCCAGCAGGTCGACTGCATCGGCCTGGGACCCGCGCCCCCGACTGCCGCGCCCCCGACTGCGAAGGACTGATCAGCCGGCCGAGCAGACCTCGACGCACCGCCTTGCCAGGGCCTCGGTGGCGTCGATGAACGGCACGGTCAGGTCGGCCGCCCCCATCACCAGCGGCACCTCGGTGCAGCCCGCCACCACCACCTGAGCCCCCTTGCCGACCAGCCGATGAGCGAGGGCGGCCATGGTCTCGCGGCTGTCCGCGCCCAGGTCTCCGTGCTTGATGCGATAGAGCAGGGCCATGAACTCGACCTGCTCGTGGTCGTCCAGGGTCACCGCCTCGATCCCCAGGTGCGAGAAGGTCCGACGATACAGCGCCAGGGCCCCGCCGGTGCCCAGCACGCCGACGCGCTCGGCGCCGCCCTCTGACTTGGCGGCCTTCGCGGCCAAGCCGGCGGTCTCGATCAGGTCGACGAGGGGCAGGCCGCTGGCCTTCACCTGGTCCGCATAGGCGTGGGCGGTGTTGCAGGCGATGGCCAGCACCTGGGCCCCGGCCTCGCGCAGGCCCACGGCCATCTGGGCCAGCACCGGCCCGGCCTCGTCATAGCTGTTGTTGCGGTCGGGAACCTTGGGGTTGATGTCGACCAGCACCCGCAGGTGGTCCTGCTCGCGGCTGACCGGCGTGGCCGCCTGCAGCTTGGCCAGGAAGTCCAGGGTGGCGGCCGGGCCCATGCCGCCGAGAACGCCCAAAACCTTAGACAAGGGCGGCCTCCAGTTCGCTCTGATAGCCGAACAGCCCCTGCGCGCCGCCGGTGTGCAGGAACACCACCCGCTCGCCCTTGAACGCGCCCTTGCGGGCCTGGTCGATCAGGCCTTTCATCGCCTTGCCCGAATAGACCGGGTCCAGCAGCAGGCCCTCGGTGCGGGCCGCCAGGGTCAGGGCGTCGATCACCCCTTGGTCGACCCGGCCGTAGCCCGCGCCGACATAGTCGCAGTCGGCCACGACCATCTCGCGCGTCACCCGGCCGGCCGCGCCGATCGTCTCGGCGGTGGCGGCCGCCAGGTTGAAGACGTTCTCCTCCTGCTTGGCCTTGGGCGCGCGGACGCCGAAGCCGAGGATCGGGATGTCGACGCTCAGCGCCGCGAAGCCCGCCACCAGGCCCGCATGGGTGCCGGCGCTGCCGGTGGCGGTGACTAGGCGGTCGATCTTCAGGTCCATCATGTCGGCCTGGACCACCAGCTCGCGGGCGCAGTCGACATAGCCCAGGGCACCGACCGTGTTCGAGCCGCCGCCGGGGATGACATAGGGCTTGCCGCCGCGCTGGCGCACCGCCGCCGCCGAGGCTTCCAGCTCGGCGACCATGTCGGTCCCGCCCGGCACGAAGCGGATCGCCGCGCCCATCAGCCGGTCCAGCAGGACGTTGCCGTTGCCGACATAGTCGCTGGCCTTCGAGCCCGTGCGCTCCTCCAGGATGATCTCGCTCTTGAGGCCAAAGCGCGCGCCGGCCGCGATGGTCTGGCGCACATGGTTGGACTGCACCGCGCCCTGGGTGACCAGGGTGTCGGCGCCCTGGGCAAGGGCCTCGCCCAGCAGGAACTCCAGCTTGCGGGTCTTGTTGCCGCCGCCGGCCAGGCCGGTGCAGTCGTCGCGCTTGACCCACAGGTCGATCCCAAGCTCCGCGCCCAGGCGGGGCAGGGGCTCCAGGGGCGTGGGCAGGTGGGCGAAACGGGCGCGGGGGAAACGGGCCAGGTGCATCGAAGGCCTTTCGCAGCAAGGGAACTATCGTTCGCCGATTCCCTACAGGCTCGGCCGCCGCTGTGCTATGCTGACGACCATAAAAGCACGACCCGGCGCGGCCAACGCGCGACTGCCCCCAGCCGCGCGCCCTCGTCAGAAGGCCGTGCGAGTTTGGGAGAAGACGCATGTTGAAAACCACCCTCTGGGCGGCGGCTTTCGCGACCGCCATCGCCTGCGCCGGAACCGCCGGCGCATCCACCCTGGTCATCGGCGGCGGCGCGGCCAAGGATTGCGCCGACGCGGCGATGGACGGGCGCAAGGACAGCGCTTCGGTCACCACCTGCACCGTGGCCCTTGAGACCGAGACCCTGAACTTCCGCGACAAGGCCCGCACCTACGTCAATCGCGGCGTCCTGCAGATGCGGCAGCGCAACTTCGACGACGCTGTCGAGGATTTCGACGCCGCTTCGCGGATCGACCCCAATCTGGGCGAGGCCTACGTCAATCGCGGCGCGGCCTACGTGGGCACCAGCCGTTATGGCGAGGGTCTCAGCCAGATCGACCGGGGCCTGGCCCTGGGCGTCAAGGATCCCGAAAAGGCCTATTACAACCGGGCCGTGGCCAATGAGAGCCTGGGCGACGTGACGGCGGCCTATCGCGACTTCACCAAGGCCGCCGAACTCGACCCCGAATGGGATGCGCCCAAAACCGAACTGACGCGTTTCACCGTCAAGCAGCCCTGAACCCGACGCATTGAAGGCGTTGAATCGGGGCCCCTGGATGTGGAGCCCCAAAGGCATGAGCACGGTTCGGACGATGATCGCGGCGACGGGGCCAACCCTGATGTTGGCCCTGGCTGTCTGCACGTCGGCCCACGCCCAGGCCGACCTGAGGGGCGTGCGCGATCGCAACGTGATCCTGCTGCAGCAGGATATCGCCCGCCAGAACGCCCTGGCGGCCCAGCGCGAGCTGTCGGCCGCCCAGAGCCGCTACGCCACCCAGCTGACCCTGCGCGGACTGAACGAGTCCGCGACGACGCCGACCGCGCCGACCCTGCGGCCGCCCCTTCCGCCGACCCCGCCGCGCGGCCCCGGCGCCGAGGACATGGCCGCCGACATCGAGCGGATGGACCGCCTGACCGACCAGGCCCTGGCGGCCGGCAACGCCCGCATGCGCGCCATCAGGCCCGCGTCCTGACACTTCTCTAACAGCACCAGGAGACCGATCGCATGGAATGGGGTGGGGGACGCCGCGAAGGCAATATCGAGGACCGTCGGGGTCTGGGTCCGGTGGGCGTGGCCGGTGGCGGCATCGGCGCGGTGGTGCTGGCGGTGATCGGCTATTTCGTGTTCGGCGTGCCGCCCGAGACCACGATTAACGCCGTCAACGGCGTCCAGCAGCCCGCCGCCCAGGAGGGCGTGCGCGGTCAGGTCAGCGACGAGGCCGGCCGGTTCGTCGACGTGATCGAGACCTCCAACACCGACGTCTGGGGTCCGCTGCTGGCCAAGCACGGCGTCAGCTATCGCCCGCCCCAGGCGGTGGTGCTGTACGATCAGGCCACCGGCACCGGCTGCGGCACGGGCCAGTCGGCCATGGGGCCGTTCTATTGCCCGGCCGACAACAAGGTCTATCTGGACCTGAGCTTCTGGAACGAGCTGGAAAGCCGGTTCGGAGCCAAGGGCGAGTTCGCCCGCGCCTATGTGATCAGCCACGAGATCGGCCACCACATCCAAAGCTTGACCGGCGCCTCGGACGAGGCGCGGCGCCTGGGCGCGCGTGGGGCCGAGAGCGGCTCGGTGCGGCTGGAGCTGCAGGCCGACTGCTACGCCGGCGTCTGGGCCCGCCACGCGCCCGAGGCCTCGGGCGGCGGCATCCAGATCAGCCGGGCCGACATCGAGGACGGCCTGGGCGCGGCCGCGGCGGTCGGCGACGACGCCATCCAGGAGCAGTCCCAGGGCCGGGTCATGCCCGACAGCTTCACCCACGGCACGTCGGCCCAGCGCATGCGCTGGTTCGGCAAGGGCTACGACGCCGGCGACCCCGGCGCGTGCGACACCTTCACGGCGCGGACGCTCTAGCCGCCCGCTTTGGCCGCCGTCGCGATCAGGTCGGTGATCGCCTGCGGGTGCGAAATCATCGAGACGTGGCTGGACGGCAACTCGATCGTCGTCGCCTTCATCCGCTGGGCCAGGAACCGCTCCAGGTCGGGCGAGGTCGTCTCGTCGCGGGCCGAGACGGCGTACCAGCTGGGCTTGCCGCGCCACGCCGCGACCGTGGTCCTGGCCGCGAACAAGTCCGCGGCGATCGGTTGCTGCGCGGCGTACAGCACCCGCGCACGAGCGGCGGGCACGTCGCCGGCGAAGTGCTTCAGGAAAGCGTCCTCCGTCAGCCAAGAATAGCCGTCGGTCGTCACCACCCCGGCGCGGACGGGCATCGTCGGGTAGCGCGCGGCGAGGGCGGCGAAGTCCTCGCCCGCGTCGGGCGCGCGGGCGGCGACATAGACCAGGGCCGTGACCTTGGGATCGACGCCGGCCTCGGTGATCACCACGCCGCCCCAGGAATGGCCGACCAGCACCGTCGGGCCGTCCTGCCGGGCCAGGACCCGGCGCGTGGCGGCCACGTCGTCGGCCAGCGAGGTCAGGGGGTTCTGCACGGCGGTGACGTTGAAGCCGGCCGCCTGCAGCCTCGGGATCACATCGCTCCAGCACGAGCCGTCGGCCCAGGCGCCGTGCACCAGCACCACGTTGCGCACCGGCGCCCGGGCGAAGGCCCGCGTTCCGCCAACGCCGGCCAGGGCCGCCGCGCCGAGGGCCGCGCGCAGGGCGGCGCGGCGATTGAGGGTGGTCGATCGAGCCATGCCGTTGTCCTCCAGCCGTGGATCACGATGCCATATTCGGCTGGACGGGGGCGATGGATACGGGGCTCACGCCTTCGTGAAGCTCGGCAGGCGATTGCCGAGGTACTCGGCCGGGTTCACGGCCGTCGGGTGGCCGCGGTTGCACAGCACCGCCGTGACGTAGCCGGACCCCGGATAGATCGCCAGCTCGCCATTGACCCCCGGCGCGCCGCCGCCGTGGCCGTGGAAGGTGACGCCGTTGCGGGTCTGCACCCGGAAGCCCAGCGCCCAGCGCGAGGTGGCGCTGGCCTCCACCCTCGGCGTGGTCAGCAGCCGGGTATGGGCGGGGTCCAGCAGGCGGTGGGTCGTCAGCGCGGTCGCGAAGGCGTGCAGGTCGTCGACGGTGGAATAGCCGCCGCCCGCCGGCAGGCCGGCATAGGGTGTCAGCGACTTGAACCCGGCCAGCGCGCCGCCGGAATAGGGCAGGGCGTCGCCGACGCGCGGTTGCTGGCTGGTCGCCGCCATGCCCGCCCGGCTGAAGACGTGCTCCTCGAAATAGGCCTCGTACGGTTGTCCGGCGACGCGCTCGAGGATCGCGCCCAGCAGGACGAAGCCGTAGTTGCTGTAGGCGAATTTCGCGCCTGGCTCGAACAGCGGCTCGCGCGGGCCGTACAGCCGCACATAGTCCGACACCGTGCGCAGCTCGGCCTGGTGGCTGTCGTGGAAGGCGCCGAAGATGTCGCCCGTGCCGCCGGTGTGGGTCAGCAGGTGCTCGACGGTCAGGCGCTTGGCCAGGGCCGCGTTGGGATAGTCGGGCAGCAGGGCGGCGACCGTGTCGCCCAGGCCCATCCGTCCGGCCTGGACCTGCTGCAGGACCCCGACAGCGGTGAACATCTTGCCCATCGAGCCGATGCAGAACCGCGTGCCGACCTGGGCCTTCCGCCCGTTGTCGCGGTCGGCCAGGCCGTAGGCTTGGCGGGAGATCACGCGGTCCCCGCGCGCCGCCAGCACCGCGCCGGAGAAGTGGTCGGCGCCGGCCTCGACGCGCAGCTTGCTCGTCAGCGCCGCGACGGCCTGGGTCTGGCCCAGCCGGGCGATCGTGAATCCGTCCGGGGCCGTCGCGCCGGAGAAGGCGATGTCGGCCAGGCCTCCGTTCGGTCCGGCCGTCACGACGACCTTCGAGAACCGGTCCCAGGCGCGGTCCTGGACCCAGGCGGTCAGCTCGTTGGGCGCGGTCAGGGCGGCGCGCAGCACGGTGAAGCCGCCGGACGCCTCGCGGGTGGCCAGGTCCTCGTCCACATAGGGCAGGCCGTCGGGCAGCCGCGCCTGGATGAAGGCGCGATAGGCGATCGGGTCGTCGCCGTTGAACGCCGCCAGCCATTGCCTGAACCAGACCTTGGCGGGCTCGTCGCCGGCCAGGTCGTCGGCGCACCAGGCGGTGGTCGCGCTCAGGCCGCCGCCCAGCAGGATCGAGCCCGCCACGAAACCACGCCTGTTCATCCGCCGAAGCCTCCTGTATAGCTGCCCCGAAGAAATGTAAGTGCTTACGGATATTGTCAATGGCCGATGAGGCGCCGCCGGAGTCCGGCGACTACACCCTGCGATCCGGGGCCGCCGCCCTCGGCGCGCGGCTGCGGCGGCTGTCCGAGCGGATCGACCGCAACGCCGGCCGGCTCTACGCCGAACTCGACGTGCGGTTCGAGCAGCGGTGGTTCGGTGTGCTGAACCAACTGACCCTGAACGGCCCGCGATCGGTGGGCGAGCTGGCCGCCGCCCTGGGCGTCACCCACGTCGCGGTCAGCCAGGTGCGGCAGGCCTTGGTGGCCGAAGGGCTGGTGGCCGAGGACCGCGATCCGCGCGACGGCCGCAGCCGGGTCCTGCGCCTGACCGACGACGGCTTGGCCTTGACGCGACGGTTGGCGCCGGCCTGGAAAGCCCTGTCGGCGGCCGCGGTCGCGCTGAACGCCGAGGCCCAGGACGCCCTGGCCGCGCTGGAGCGGCTGGAGGCGGCGCTGGACCGGTCGTCGATCCTGGAGCGCGCCAGGCAGGCGTTGGGGGAGAGCTAACGCGCCTCAATTCGCGGGGCGGACGGGGGTTTAGGTGTTCACCCCTTCGTGCGACCGCTCCATGGCGCGCTTGTAGGCGTCGCGGCCCGTGGTGCGGGCGAGGTAGGCCTGTTCGACGTCGCCGAGGATGACGCCGCAGTTCCGTTGGCCCAGGTTCAGGGCGTAGGTCACCGAGATGTCGGCGGCGGTGAAAGCCTCGCCCGCGAGGTAGGGCGAACTGGCAAGTCGTTGGCTGACCAGCTTCAGCCGCTTCTGGAACGACCGCAGACACCAGGTCGCGCCCCAGTTCTCCCGCTCGGCCTTGGGCGCGATGAAGCGGCTGACGACGACGGGCATCATCAGGGTCGCGAGGCCGGCTTCGCCCAGGTGCAGGAACTGCTGGTAGGCGGAGAAGTTCGGATCGTGCGGCGCGGGCGCCAGCGGCGTCGGCCCGTAGCGGGCCAACAGGTACTCCATGATCGCGATCGACTCGACCATGACGACGTCGCCGTCCTGGATCGCCGGGATGTAGTCGGCGGGGTTGATCGCCAGGAACTCGGGGTCCTGCTCAGCGGCGAGCATGTCCACCTGCCGCACCCGGTAGGGCAGGCCCATCTCCTCCAGCACCCAGACGACCCGGATCGATCGCGAGGTCTGTCCGCCCCAAACGGTGATCATGCGTCGGCCCTTTCCCGGAATGACTGAGGATCGATCGTAGCAAACCTCATATGGGCCTGGCGCTCCAGGCCCATGCGAAGCTTACGGGCGGCTTTGGGCAGGCACTTTGGCGATCACCTGCACCTCGACGATGCCGTGCGGGTTCAGCAGGCCCGTCGTGCCCACCGCGGTCCAGGCGGGGTGCGGGGCCTTCATGAACTCGGACTTCACGGCGTTGAACATCGCCAGCTGCTCGCGGCGCGGAGCCGGCTGGTCGGGACCTTCCCAGACGTGGAAGCTGTTGATCATCACCACGTCGTCGAAGCTGGCGCCCGAGGCCTTCAGCGTGGCGTCGATGGCCTGGAACGCCCGGCGCACCTGGGCCTTGAAGGCCTCCGGGTCGGTGCCCTCGTCGTCGGCGCGCCCGACGATCACACCCGAGACGTAGAGCGTGTCTCCGGCCCGCCGCGCCGGGGCGTAGTGGATGGTGTCGTAGCTCTGCTGCTGGCGGGCGTTGGCGATGATCACCTCGCCGTGCGGGGCGGGGATCTTCCTGACCACGTCCTGGGCGAAGGCGGGCGCGGCGGTCAGGGCCAGCAGGGCGGCGAGGGCGAGGCGGGACGGGATCATGCGAGGGCTCCGGAAGAACGGCGTTCGCTTGATCGGGCGGGGCCGGCCCTCTTGGCAAGTGAACTCCTCGTCACACGGCTTGACCCGTGCGTCAGTCGGCCTAGTGTCCCCCCGTTCACCGGGGGGCCGCTTCGCGCGGCTGAGATTGGGCGCCAGCCCTGACCCGTCGAACCTGATCCGGGTCATGCCGGCGAAGGGAGGGAACGCGGTCTCGGCCTAGAAACCCAGCCCGTAAACCGACTTAGCGCGACACGTCCGGGTCTCCTTAACGCCTGAGGAGCGCCCGAAATGAACGTTCAACTGCCCATCAAAGACGCCATCGGCGCCATCCCCACCGGGGAGCGCCCCGGCAGCCGGAAGGTCTACCAGGCCGGCTCGCTGTTCCCCGACATCCGGGTGCCGTTCCGCGAAGTCGCGGTCCATCCCAGCGCCAACGAGCCGCCGGTCACCATCTACGACCCGTCGGGCCCCTATACCGACCCCCACGCCAAGATCGACATCGAGCAGGGGCTGGAGCGCTCGCGCGAGCCCTGGATCATCGCCCGCGGCGACTGCGAGCTGGTCGCCAATCCCCGCGAGGTGAAGCCCGAGGACAACGGCTTCGCCCAGGGCAAGCACCTGGCCCCGCAATTCACCGCCAAGCGCCCGATCTTCAAGGGCGCGCAAGGCAAGCTGGTCACCCAGCTGGAATACGCCCGCGCCGGCATCGTCACCGCCGAGATGGAATACGTGGCCATCCGCGAGAACCTGCGCCGCGAGCAGGACCGCCCGTGCATCCGCGACGGCGAGGACTTCGGCGCCTCGATCCCCGACTTCGTGACGCCCGAGTTCGTCCGCCAGGAAGTGGCGCGCGGCCGGGCCATCATCCCGGCCAACATCAACCACGGCGAGCTGGAGCCGATGGCGATCGGCCGCAACTTCCTGGTCAAGATCAACGCCAACATCGGCAACTCGGCGGTGCTCAGCACCGTCGCCGACGAGGTCGACAAGCTGGTCTGGGCCACCCGCTGGGGCGCCGACACGGTCATGGACCTGTCCACGGGGCGCAACATCCACAACATCCGCGACTGGATCATCCGCAACAGCCCGGTGCCGATCGGCACGGTGCCGATCTACCAGGCGCTGGAGAAGGTCAACGGCGTGGCCGAGGACCTGAACTGGGAGGTCTTCCGCGACACCCTGATCGAACAGGCCGAGCAGGGGGTGGACTACTTCACCATCCACGCCGGCGTCAGGCTTCCCTTTATCCCGCTGACTGCAAAGAGGGTCACCGGCATCGTGTCGCGCGGCGGCTCGATCATGGCCAAGTGGTGCCTGGCGCACCACAAGGAGAACTTCCTCTACGAGCGGTTCGAAGAGATCTGCGAGATCATGCGCGCCTACGACGTGTCGTTCTCGCTGGGTGACGGCCTGCGTCCGGGTTCGACCGCCGACGCCAACGACGAGGCCCAGTTCGCCGAGCTGCGCACCCTTGGCGAGCTGACCAAGGTGGCCTGGAAGCACGGCGTGCAGGTGATGATCGAAGGGCCGGGCCACGTGGCCATGCACAAGATCAAGGCCAACATGGACGAGCAGCTGAAGCACTGCCACGAGGCCCCCTTCTACACCTTGGGCCCGTTGACCACCGACATCGCCCCTGGCTACGACCACATCACCAGCGCCATCGGGGCGGCGATGATCGGCTGGTTCGGCACGGCCATGCTCTGCTACGTCACGCCCAAGGAGCACCTGGGCTTGCCGGACCGCGACGACGTCAAGACCGGCGTCATCACCTACAAGCTGGCCGCTCACGCCGCCGATCTGGCCAAGGGTCACCCTGGCGCGGCCATGTGGGACGACGCCATCAGCCGGGCGCGGTTCGAGTTCCGCTGGGAAGACCAGTTCAACCTGGGTCTGGACCCCGAGACCGCCCGGGCCTTCCACGACGAGACCCTGCCCAAGGAGGCGCACAAGACCGCGCACTTCTGCTCGATGTGCGGTCCCAAGTTCTGCTCGATGAAAATCAGCCAGGAAGTCCGCGAATTCGCGGCCGGCATGGCCCCGAATTCGATCGAACAGGGCATGGCCGAAATGAGCGACAAGTTCCGCGAGCAGGGGTCGGAGATCTATCTGAAGACGGAGAGCTAGGGGGTGATCAGCCTTCTTCTGGCGGCGGCCTTGCAGGTCGCCGCGCCGGCCGTGGGGGGGCGGGGGGGGTGGCCGGCTACACCTTCGGGACCGGCGGCCAGATCCTGAACCAGGCCGAGGTGGTGCTCCAGCCCTCGCCGCTGGTGACGATGAAGACCGTCTCGCCGGTGGTCGTGCGGGAAGGCGCGGTCTGCGGCCCGCTGTCGGGTGTCGACAAGGCCCAAATCGCCGTGCGCGGCCGGCGGCTGCCCGAGGCCGAGGCCGCTCCGATCCGCGCCCAGCTCCTGCAATCGATGGCGGCGATGCTGGGCAAGGAGGTCTGCACGACCTACCGGCGCAGCGGCGACTGGTGGATCGCCGAGGTCACGATGGACGGCGTCGCCCAGCAGGAGATGAACGACACCCTGCTATGGGTGCCGGCCTCGGCGGGCTACACGGTCCAGCCCTGAGCCGTCTCGCATAAGGGGGAGGGCCACGGGCGAACCCTTTTTTGCCCTGGCATGTCGGAACGTCACGCCGTCGAGCGTCCTCTGTTCACAACCCAGCAGAGGAGGACGCCATGTCCTATGTCGATGGTTTCGTGATCGCGGTGCCCAAGGCCAATATCGAGGCCTACAAGAAGATGGCCCAGCTGGGCGGCGAGGTCTGGATGGAGTACGGCGCGCTGTCCTACGTGGAGTGCCTGGCCGACGACGTGCCCTATGGCGAACTGACCTCGTTCCCGAGGGCGGTGCAGGCCACCGACGACGAGACGGTGGTGTTCTCGTGGATCGTCTACAAGGACAAGGCCTCGCGCGACGAGATCATGGCCAAGGTCATGGCCGATCCGCGCCTGCAGAAGGACATGAAGGACATGCCCTTCGACGCCAAGCGCATGATCTTCGGCGGCTTCGCGCCGTTCCTGGAGCGGTGAGCGAAATCTCCGGGTGAAACCCAGCTAAATGTGGTCGGGCGAATAGCTTCGATTTGGCCGCCGCCCGACTACGCTTTCCATTCGGATTTTACTCACTGCTGTTGTTCAGTTCCTTGATGCGCGTTTCGATGTGATCACTGAGTTGATAGATGTGCGTCAGTTCCGGAAGCAGATGGCGATGTTCTTCTTTGCCGACAAAGGTTCCAAGATACTTCGTGGTGATGCCATTGAAATGCATTCTGGCGATGGTCTTTCGGTTGTTATCGTCCAGCAACACCGCGCAGTAGGACTTCGCGTCCCGGATGATGATCCTCTTCGGATCGACATACTTCGAAGCAATCGCTTGAATGATGTGAAAACCCGAGATTTCCTCGGGCGTGGTGATCACACCATCGTCGTCAGGCTCTTCCGCCGAGCCATCCGGTTCCATGATGGAAGGGTTGGAAGCGTTCAGAGCCGATGAGAGTCGTTCGTTGACGAGTTCGCGAATGATGGTCGAGATCGATGAGGCGATCATTTTGCCGAAGCTGTCCTTGATCGCGGGCGTTAGCCGGCCTTCGTGGACGCGGCTGGCCAGTAAGCGCACCAACTCTTCGGACGGTTCGGCGAATTCCTTTTCGATCTCTTTGCGCAAGAGCGATTGAAGTTTGAGGTTGCCAGCCTCCTGAACGATCTTTTCAATGTCGAAGGACGATTTGGCGAACTTCTCAAGCGTCTTGACGTCTGCCGTCTTTACGCCGTCCAAGCTGAACGTGAAGAAGGGCTTGTCGTCCATTTTGTTGGGGCGTTCGACGTCGGAATAAAATTGATAAACGACGCCATTGGTTAACACCGCAAGTCGTGCGTCCGTGACGCTGAAATAGCGAAAAAGTTGGCCGGCGTGATTGATATTAAGCTCGATGGTCGAAGGCTTGCATTCGACTAGGATCGATACCTTACCTTCGTTACAAATAGCATAGTCGACCTTCTCGCCCTTCTTGGTTCCAACGTCGGCGGTAAACTCTGGAACCACTTCACTCGGATTGAAGACGTCGTAACCAAGCGATTGCAGGAACGGCATCACCAGCGCGGTTTTCGCGGCCTCTTCCGTTAGCAGCACTTCGCGATGTTCAAGCGCGCGCTTCTGGAGCTCCAGGATGCGTGTTGCTAGGTCCATGGAACGAGCCTCCCCTTTTGTATAGCAGAGCTATCTAAGACCCAGGGGGTCTGGGGATGCAACCCTTCGCGCGAGCGCCGTCGCGGGCACCAACCCATGGGGGTGGTCGCCACGCTATGGCCTTTGCAATCACACGTGATCGAGAACGGCCTCGTTGCAAGCAGGCAGATCGATCGTTGTCGCTCAGTAGAAGAACCGCTCTTCGGCGATCTTGCCGTCGCGGATGGTGTAGAGGCCGACCTCGTCCATGGTCGTGCGCTCGCCGGTGGCCTTGGGCGTCAGCTCCATCTTGAAGCCGACCGCGAACTGGTCGCCGTTGACGAACGGACCGGTGACCTCGAAGTCGTGGACCTCGTGGTTGGCGGCCCACCATTCGCCCTTGCCGCGCGCGGCGTCCTTGCCGGTGACGCGGGCCATGTCGCCCGGCATGGCCTCGATGCTGACCACGTCGTCGGCCCAGTATTTCTCGCCGGCCTCGTCGAACTTGCCGGCCTTGCACAGGGCGACGAGGTCGGCGGCGATCTCTTGAACGGTCATGGCAGTGCTCCTGGAATGTGGGGGCTTTCCGGGCAGGACCATCCGCCTTGAAGGTGACAGGCGCAAGACGGTTTGTTCCGTATATGTTCGCGTCAACACGCGTTGCTGACAGCGGGTGTCAGCAGGGACAGCCGGCGCGTTTCTGGTCTAGCCTCGCGTCATGAATCATCCGTCCTTTCCCGGCTTCGCCGCCGCCGATCTGGCCTTCCTGACCGGGCTCGCCGCGCACAACGACCGCGAGTGGTTCACGGCCAACCGCGCCGTCTATGACGAGCGCCTGAAGCCCACCCTGTCGGCCCTGATCGAAGCCTTGAACGCGGCTCTGGCGCGGCGCGGCCTGCCGCTGGCCGGCGATCCCAAGAAGAGCGTGTTCCGCATCCATCGCGACGTGCGGTTCTCCAAGGACAAGCGGCCCTACAAGACCCATGTCTCTGCCACGCTCACTCGTGCCAATCTTGATGGAACTTGGCAGAAGTTGTCGCCGGGCCTGGTCTATGTGCACATCGAGCCCGAGGGCGGCCCGCTGCCGGCCTTCGACCCGGAGACCATCGACCCGCTGGACCCCTCGACCCTGCCGTCGGCCCAGGAGGCGGATGCGGGCTACGCCGGAAACGGACCGTTCGCGGCCGCGGGGTTCTACCTGACCGAACGCCCGCACATCGACGCCTTCCGCCGGGCCATCGTCGCCGATCCCAAGGGCTGGGCGACGGTCGAGAAGGCCCTGGCCGCCAAGGGTCTGCCGCTGGACCCCGGCGAGCCGACCAAGCGCATGCCCAAGGGTTTCGAGGCGCATGCCGGGACCACGCTGGAGCCGGCCCTGAAGCGCACGCGATGGCTGGTTCGCCAGCCGCTGACCGGCGAGCAGATCGGCGAGGACGAACTGCCCGAGATCATCGCCGACTTCGTCGCCCACGCCCGGCCGCTTCTGACGTTCGGGTGGAAGGCGCTGGCCTAGGGGACGCTAGTCCTTGCGCGCCTTGGCCTCTTCGCCCGTGTAGACGTCCACGCCCTGCTTGGCGCCGCCCGCCTTGAGCTTGCGGATATAGGCCAGCTCCGCCTTGGCGCCCCCGTGGTCGGGCTCCAGTTCCAGCGACTTCACATAGGCGGCCTCAGCCTCGTCCAGGCGGTTGAGCTCGATCAGGCAGAAACCGCGGCCGCGCTGCACGCGCGCCTCGCCGTCGGGATTGGCCAGGGTGGCCAGCATGTCGAGCGGCGGCCGGGCGTCGTAGAAGGCCAGGGCCTCGGCGAAGCGATGCTGCAGGACCAGGGCCGAGCCCTTCTCGGTGACCAGCATCAGATTGTCGGGCTGGAAGGCCAGTCCGCGGTCCAGCCAGACCAGGGCCTCTTCGGGCTGGCGATGCTCGACCGCCAGCGTGCCCAGCAGGAAGGCGGCCGTGCCGTAAGTGTTGAACGTGGCGACGCCCTTGCTCTGCTCCGAACCCTTCTTGCCCTCGTTCGAGGCGGCCACGGCCAACATGGTCACCAGGACCGCGCGCGAGTCGTTGACGCGGATCGTCGTCAGGCCCGGCTGATAGTCGACGACCGGCCATCGGGCGGGCGCGTTGGCCACCACCTTCCGCAGGTCCGGTACCATCGGCTCCAACTCGGCGAAGGAGGTGACCTTCAGGGCCTTCTCGACCACCTTGCGGTCCTTGGCCTCCTGCTTGTCGAACGCCTTCTGGTCGACGGCCGGCGGCGAGGCGACGGCTTGGGCCATGGCGAGGGTCGGCAGGGCGGTCGATGACAGCAGGGCGGCGGCGAGGATCGCCTTGAAGATGGTCACGCGCACGGGTCGTCTCCAGCGAAGCTTGTCGGCGAGGTTAGAGTACGTTTGTAATAATTCAAGCCCGGCGTAACGGGGCCGATTGGAACGCGCGGCGCCGTTTCCGCATTCCACAGCCATGCTCGCCCTGATCCTCGACCTTTCCAACATCCTCGGCGGTTTCCTGCTGGCCATCGGCCTGCTGGCGCTGATCCCCAACGCCGGCGACAGCCTGGTCCGGTTCGCCGACCGGATGGGCCCGTTCCGCTGGATCGTCGGGATCATCGCCCTGATCTGCGGCGGCTATTTCCTGATCGTCCACCTGATCAGCGGGCCGCGGGTCTTCCACTTCGAGATCGTCGGGATCGCGGTCGGGGTGCTGCTGCTGTGGGATCGCCTGCGGGCCGGAAGGTTGGCGGGCCGCGACCTGCCGGCCAGCGGCGCGCAAGGGCCGGGCCTGGTGCTGGCGGTGTTCGGGATCATCGCCATGATCGTGGGCCTGCAGGGGATCTTCACCTCGGACTGACCCTGCTGACGCTTCTCAATCGGCCGTTAAGGCGGCGGGCGCAGAGTTTTCCGCAATCCGCCAGCCCAATACCCGGCTTTAGGGTGGAGCCCAGGGAAGACCGTCATGTCCTCGACCGTGACATCCAGCTTTCGACGCGGCCACGATCACTTCGAGCCGCAGGACACCGATCCCCAGACCCAGCGCCGCCTGCGCGGTCACCTGGAGCAGATCGACTACACGGCCTTCGCCTCCAACACCGCCGTGATCGCCCAGGTGATCGGCAAGAGCGACTCCGGCAAGTTCCAGCGCCTGGCGGTGGCCGCCGCCGTGGCCCGTGCCCGCTGGGTGGCCGAGGCGGTGTCCATGACCGAAAGCGGAGGGGCGATCTCGGCCGAGCAGACGGCGCGCCTGGCGACCCTGCGCACCGCCTACGAAGAGCTGGCCGCGGTCTACGAGGCCATGCGGCGCATGGTCGAGCGCGGTTACCTGAACTACAGCGTGCCGATGGTCACCGAGGGTGGAAACGAAGTGGCGCGCTGATCCGGAGACATGCCTTCGCGGCGTGTCCCCACCCGCGAACGCCGCGTCTGAACTCGGGGACACGCCGCAAGGGCATGTCCCCAGCGGCGCTAGCCCGCGACCTTGTCGCCGCGATGCAGCGGGTCGGGCAGGGGATCGCCGGCCTTCACGAACTGCAGCGACACCGAATTGATGCAGTAGCGCAGCCGCGTCGGGGCAGGGCCGTCCGGGAAGACGTGGCCCTGGTGGCTGTCGCAACGAGCGCACAGGGTCTCGATGCGCAGCATGCCGTAGGAGGTGTCGCGCACCTCCTTGACGTGGGCCTCGTCGAACGGGGCGTAGAAGCTGGGCCAGCCGGTGCCGCTCTCGAACTTGGTCTTGTACTCGAACAGCGGCAGGCCGCATTCGCGGCAGCAATAGACGCCGGGGCTCTTCTCGCCCAGCAGGCCGCCGCAGAACGGGGCCTCGGTGCCGTGGTGCAGCAGGACGCGGGCTTCCTCGGCCGTCAGGTCGGCCTCGAGGCGCTGGCGTTCCGGCTCGGTCGGCGGGGTCAGATCGAAGCCGGTGGCGGAGAGATGGGCTGTGTCGGTCATGGCCAGCAATCTAGGCATTCGGACCCGTCACCGATAGAGGGCGGCCTGCTGACAAGTCGGGGCTGGGCGGAGCATAAGGTCGCTCGCCGCGTTCGTTTCGAACCGCTGAAAGGACCTTCCCATGACCGTCGCCGTCGCATTCCTGCAACCGGGCTGGGCCGACTGGGAGGCCGGGCAGGTCCTGCCGGCCCTGCGCGAGTACTATGGCGTGCAGATCGAGATCGCCACGCCGGACGGCGAGCCGCAGACCTCGATCGGCGGGGTGCTGGCCGCCGCCGACTACAAGTTCGCCGATCCGGTGCTGTCGGACGCCGACGTCTTCCTGCTGATCGGCTCGGACGCCTGGGCCGGCTACAAGGACGACGGGCTGTTCGCCTTGCTGCGCCAGGCCCTGGCCGACGGCAAGATCGTCGGGGCGATCTGCGCCGGGACCGTGGCCGCCGCGCGGGCCGGGCTGCTGGCGGGCCGGACCCACACGTCCAACGACCGCGACTGGTTCAACAAGGTCGCGCCGGACTATGCCGGAAGCGAGGGCTATGTCGACAGCGCCAAGGCGGTGACCCACGGCAAGCTGGTGACCGCTCCGGGCACGGCGCCCGTGACCTTCAGCGCCGCGATCTGCCGTCTGGTCGCGCCGGAAGCGGCCGACAAGCACGACGAGTACGTGGCGATGTGCGCCCGGGAGTTCGCGGACTGAGGCCAGACGTGCTTGGCCGGGGACATGCCCATGGGCATGTCCCCGATCGCGAGATCCTATTTCAGCGCCGCCGCCGCGACCCGCGCCACGGCGCCGTCCTGGGCGCCGGAGCCGCCCGAGACGCCGATGGCTCCGGCGATCTTGCCGTCGACGATCAGCAGTTCGCCGCCGTCGATGGCCAGGGCGCCGGTGAAGATGGCGTTCAGCGTGCCGCCCTTCACCGCTTCCTGGAAGTAGGAGGTCGGGCGGCGGAAGCTGGCGCTGGTCTCGGCCTTGCGGCGGGCCACGTCGTTGGAGCCGTACTGGGCGCCGTCCATCTTCTCGCTGAACACCAAGGCCCCGCTGGGCTCGACCAYGACGATGACCATCGACCAGCCCTGCTTGCGGGCCTCGGCCTCGGCGGCGGCGGCGGCGATCTTGGCTTGGGCCAGGGTGACCGGCTGGCCGTAGGGCGGGGCCGGCGGCGGGGCGTGCGGGGCGGGCGGGGCCGGCGCGGTCTGGGCCAGGACAGGGCCCGCGGTCAGGATGGCGGCAAGGGTCAGCAGCGCGAAGGCGGGACGAAGCATCGGTGGTTTCCTCTGGGGCGTGCGAACAGGCCGGGCGCTGGTCGTCACTCGTCGTTACGGTTCCTGTTGGAAACCGGTGTCATGAACAATGTCACGCTGCGGCGCCGTTGCAAACCTCTGGCGGCCTGCTAGTGCCTGTCCAACGAGACAACGAGAAAAGCGTAGGGAACGGCTGGATGTTCAAGAAGCTGCTGATCGCCAACCGGGGCGAAATCGCGGTCCGCGTGATCAAGACCTGCCGCCGCCTGGGCATCAAGACCGTCGTGGTCTATTCCGACGCCGACGCCGACAGCCTGGCCGTCGAGATGGCCGACGAGACCGTGCACATCGGTCCCGCGCCCGCCAACCAGTCGTACCTGGTGGCCGACAAGATCATCGCCGCCTGCAAGCAGACCGGGGCCGAGGCCGTGCACCCGGGCTTCGGCTTCCTGTCCGAGAACGCGAGCTTCGCCCAGCGTTGCGCCGACGAGGGCGTGGTGTTCATCGGTCCCAACCCCGGCGCCATCTCGGCCATGGGCGACAAGATCGAGAGCAAGAAGTTCGCCCAGGCCGCCGGCGTCTCCTGCGTGCCCGGCCACATCGGCGAGATCGACGACACCGCCCACGCCGTGACCATCTCCGAGCAGATCGGCTATCCGGTGATGATCAAGGCCTCTGCTGGGGGCGGCGGCAAGGGCATCCGCGTGGCCTGGAGCCGCCAGGACGTCGAGGAAGGCTTCCCGGCCGTGCGCGCCGAGGCCAAGGCCAGCTTCGGCGACGACCGGATCTTCATCGAGAAGTTCATCGAAAGCCCGCGCCACATCGAGATCCAGGTGCTGGGCGACAAGCACGGCAACGTCGTCCACCTGTTCGAGCGCGAATGCTCGATCCAGCGACGCAACCAGAAGGTCATCGAGGAGGCGCCGAGCCCGCTGCTCGACGAGACGACCCGCGCCGCCATGGGCGCCCAGGCCGTCGCCCTGGCCAAGGCCGTGAACTACGACAGCGCCGGCACCGTCGAGTTCGTGGCCGGCCAGGACAAGAGCTTCTACTTCCTGGAGATGAACACCCGCCTGCAGGTCGAGCACCCGGTCACCGAGCTGATCACGGGGCTGGACCTGGTCGAGCAGATGATCCGCAGCGCCTGGGGCGAGAAACTGGCCTTCGGGCAGAAGGACCTGAAGATCAACGGCTGGGCCATCGAGAGCCGGATCTACGCCGAGGACCCGTACCGCAAGTTCCTGCCGTCGATCGGGCGTCTGGTCCGTTACGACCCTCCGGAGGAGGGACAGCATGAAGGCTATGTTGTCCGCAACGACGCCGGCGTCCGCGAGGGCGACGAGATCTCGATGTACTACGACCCGATGATCTCCAAGCTGTGCACCTGGGCGCCGACCCGCCTGGCGGCGATCGACGGCATGGGCCGGGCGCTGGAGGACTTCCACATCGAGGGCCTGGGCCAGAACATCCCGTTCCTGGCCGCGGTGATGGACCAGGAGCGGTTCCGCTCGGGCCAGATCTCGACCAACTACATCAAGGACGAGTTCGCCGACGGCTTCAAAGGCGTCGAACCGACCCCCGAACAGGTTGACGTGCTGACCGCCGTGGGCGCGGCCATGCAGCGGGTCTACGCGGCCCGGGCGCGGACGACGGACGCGGGCTTGAGCAATCCAATCCGCACCGAATGGGTCGTCGCCGTCGGCCACGCCAAGCGGCGGGTCAAGCTGTCGGGCGGCGCGTCGCTGGGCGAGGCGCCGCTGGTTGTCGAACTGCCCGACGAGGGACGGACCATCAGCCTGGAGACCATCGACTGGCGTCCGGGCAAGCCGGTGTTCCTGGGCAAGCTGGACGGCAAGCCGTTCACCGTCCAGGTGACGCCCGCGGCCGAGGGCTTTACGATCCGCCACCGCGCCGCCAAGGCCAAGGTGCTGGTCCTGACCCCACGCTCGGCCGAACTGCACGACAAGCTGCCCGAGAAACAGGCCGCCGACACCTCCAAGCTGGTGCTGTCGCCGATGCCCGGCCTGGTGGTCAGCATGGACGTCGTCACCGGCCAGCAGGTCCGCGAGGGCGAGGTGGTCTGCGTGCTCGAAGCCATGAAGATGCAGAACATCATCCGCGCCGAGCGCGACGGGGTGGTCAAGGCGGTCAACGCCAAGGGCGGCGACCCGGTGGCGGCCGACGAGGTGCTGGTGGAGTTCGCCTAGGCGTGGTTTTGTCCCGTCAAGGTAGAGCTTGGGGGATTCGATGACGCTGACGCACAAGATTTTCGGTTTCTCGGGGCGTCTGCGCCGCCGGGACTATTGGCTGATCAACATCGGCACGGCCCTGGCCGTCGCCATGATCACGCTGGTGTCGTTCGCGATCTTCGGCGACGCCGAGCAACCATTCGGCCCCACGGCGATCCTCCAGTATGTGCTGTACATCCCGCAGTTCTGGATCGGTCTGGCCATCGCCCTCAAGCGCTGCCATGACCGCAACAAGGGCGGCGGCTGGGTGGCGTTCTTCTGGCTGGTCCCGATCGTCGGCTGGATCTGGGGCGCCGTCGAAATGGGCTTCCTGGACGGCACTCAAGGTCCCAATAAGTACGGCAAATCGCCCAAGGGTATCGGCGGCGACACCGACCGCGAATTCGAACGCGTCTTCGCCTGAGCGGGGGCCTGATCGGGCTGAAGGGGGACCTGATGACCATTCTGCAGAAGTTCTTCAGCTTCAAAGGCCGCCTGCGCCGCCGCGACTACTGGCTTTGCAGCCTGGCGCTTGGGGTGGCGGGCATGGCGATCGTGCTGCCGCTGATCTTCGGCCTTGTCCTGGGCTTGAAGTTCGAGGCCAACGATCCGCGTTTCTCGCTCCTGACCCTGCTCCTAATCTGGCCGTCGGCCGCCGTCCTGGTGAAGCGGATCCACGACCGCGACAAGACCGGCTGGATGGCGGCGAACTACTGGGGGCCCTGGCTGGTCTCGCTGGGCCTGTCCTTCATCCCCGAATTCGGGCTGGGCGGGTTCAAGGTGCTCCTGGACATCGCCACCACCGTCGTCGGCGTCTGGTACCTGATCGAGTTCGGTTTCATGGACGGCACCCAGGGCAAGAACGCCTATGGTCCGTCGCCCAAGGGCGTGGAGCCGACCGAGAAGGTGGCCGAGGTCTTCTCCTAGCTCTTCCGCTCGACCGCGGCGCGGCCTAGGTTCGGCTCATTGGAGTCGCTGGGGCCTGGCTGAATGAACGATCGCGCGGAATGGTGGGACCTGTTCCTGTCGGCCTCGGGCCGGCTGGCGCGCGGCCCGTTCCTGATCGCCTCGGCCGCGCTGTTCACGTTCGCCGTCGTCTACGAGGCGGTGGCGGGCGTGGTCATCCACCTGCTGACCGGCTGGCTGGTCTATCCGCCGCTGCTGTTCTTCGCGACCTGCCTGCTGTCCAAGCGATTGCACGACCGCGGCCGGTCAGGCTGGTGGGCGGCGCTGATCCTGCTGTCGCTGGTCGCGGTCTGGCCCACGCCCATGCACGTCCTCGACTTCCTGTTCGGCGCGATCGTGCTCTGGGCGATCATCGAGTTGGGCGTCATGCCGGGAGAGCAGGGCGCCAACCGCTACGGCCCCAACCCGCTGAAGCCGGTTTCGGCGGTCTAGACGGGCGCCTCGACGGTCTCGACCGGCCCGAACACCCGCTGGAAGGCCGTTCGCAGCGCCTCGTCGGCCTCGTCCATGGTCACCGGCAGGCCCAGGTCGACCAGGCTGGTGACGCCGTGCTCGGTCTGGCCGCAGGGCACGATGCCCGAGAAATGCTCCAGGTCCGGCTCGACGTTCAGGCTGATCCCGTGAAAGCTGACCCACTTGCGCAGCTTGACGCCGATCGCGGCGATCTTGTCCTCGCGCGACCAGCCGGGGCCCTTGCGCTCGACCCAGACGCCGACCCGGCCCTCGCGCATCTCGCCGGTCACGTTGAAGGCGGCCAGGGCCTCGATGATCCAGGCCTCCAGCGCCGCGACGAAGGCCCGCACGTCGCGGCCGCGCTTGGTGAGGTCCAGCATCACATAGACCACCCGTTGTCCGGGACCGTGATAGGTGAACTGGCCGCCGCGGCCGCTCTCGAACACCGGGAACCGGTCGGGGGCGATCAGGTCGGAAGGCTTGGACGAGACGCCGGCGGTGTAGAGCGGCGGATGCTCCAGCAGCCAGATCAGCTCGCCCGCCGTGCCGTCGGCGATGGCGGCCGCTCGGGCCTCCATGGCGGCAACGGCTGCCGGGTAGGGCACGTACCCGGTCGAAACCGCCCACCCCGCCGGCGCGCCGTCAGGCGCCCCCAGAAGCGGAAGGTCTTTGTTTTCAAAGTTTAACGGGCGATCAAGCATACGGCCTTAGTCTTGCATTGGGTGACGCGCGATCGAGATCGGTCGCGAGTGAAATCCAGGGACTTACTTCGTGAGCCAGGTCAACGCCGTCAATGTCGAGATCTCCGTTCTTCTGGGACGCTCGATCCTGCCGATGCAGCAGCTGCTGCGCATGGGCCGGGGCGCGGTGATCCCGCTGGACGCCAAGACCAACGATGAGGTCTGGATCCTGGCCAACAACCACCCCATCGCCCGGGGCGAGATCCAGATCAGCGACGACCGCATCGCCATCCAGGTGACCCGCGCCGCCGACGTCTACGACTACATGGCCGGCGGGTCGTAACAGCGCATTGTTTGCAATCCGCAAACTCCGCTCTTTCCAAATCAAACTCAGTTTGCTACCTGCCGCGCCTCACCACGAGCGGTCGTGGCGGAATTGGTAGACGCGCAGCGTTGAGGTCGCTGTGGGGCAACCCGTGGAAGTTCGAGTCTTCTCGACCGCACCAGGTGAGACAACGGCTTAGAGCGCGCTTGGCGAAATCGGTTTCCGACTCGCCAGGGGCGCTCTAACCATTTCCGGGGAAGGGCTTGACCCTTCGCAGCTTCAGGTCACGCGCAGGACGCACGTCTCAGAATTCAGGAGGTCCCAATGTCCCGGGAAACAGCCGACCTGACAGACGATCCGCGCCGTAATCTGATCATTCCGGAACCCGAGATCGTCGAGGATCTGGAAGACCTCGCCCTCGGCGACGACTACGCCCTCAATCCCGAATACGTCGAGATGGTCATCGACGCGGCCGACCGCGGCGACACCGCGCGGCTGCGCGAGCTGGTCCACGCGCTGGAGCCCGCCGACGTCGCCGACCTGATGGGCTTCCTGTCGGCCGGCTATCGCGAAGAGGTGATCCCGGTCCTGGATCCGGAATGGCTGGGCGAGATCATCGCCGAGCTGGACGACAACCTGCGCGAGGAAGTGCTGGAGGCGACGCCCTCGCACACCCTGGCCAAGGCGCTGGAAGAGCTGGACTCCGACGACGCCGCCGACGTCATCGACGACCTGGACGAGGGCAAGCGCGCCCAAGTGCTGGCCGCCATGGACGAGGGCGACCGCGCGGCGATCGAGACGACCCTGGCCTACGAGGACGAGACGGCCGGCCGCCTGATGCAGCGCGAGTTCCTGGCCGCGCCGCAGTTCTGGACCGTCGGCCAGACCATCGACCACGTCCGCGAGTCCGGCGACAACCTGCCGGAGCTGTTCTTCGACGTCTATGTGGTCGACCCGTCGTTCACGCCGGTCGGCGCCCTGCCGATCAGCCAGCTGCTGACCAGCAAGCTGGAGACGCCCCTGGCCGAGATCATGGAGCCGGTGACCGAGATCACCGTCGACATGGACCAGGAAGAGGTCGCCTACATCTTCGACAAGTACCACCTGATCAGCGCCCCGGTCGTCGAGCCCGGCGGGCGGCTGGTGGGCCAGATCACCGTCGACGACATCGTCGGCGTCATCCGCGAGGAAGCCGAGGAAGACATCCTGGCCCTGGCCGGGGTGAGCGACGCCGGCCGCGACGCCAATGTCGTGGACATCGTGCGCGCCCGTTTGCCGTGGCTGCTGCTGAACCTCGTCACCGCCACCATCGCCGTCAGCGGCGTGGCCGTGTTCCAGGGCGAGATCGCCCAGCTGGTGGCCCTGGCCATCCTGATGCCGATCGTCTCGTCCCTGGGCGGCAACGCCGGCACCCAGACCCTGGCCGTGGCCGTGCGCGCCCTGGCCAGCAAGGAGCTGACCACGGCCAACGCCCGCCGGATCATCCTGCGCGAGCTGGGGGTCGGCCTGGTCAACGGCTTCACCCTGGCCCTGGTCATGGGCGGGGCGACCTATCTGTTCTTCGGCCCGGCCGACCACCACGGCAAGCTGGCGATCATCGTCGGCCTGGCTCTGATCACCAACATCTTCACCGCGGCGGTCGGCGGCATACTGGCGCCGCTGGCCCTGGCCAAAATGGGGCGCGATCCGGCGGTCTCCTCGTCGATCTTCGTGACCTTCCTGACTGACTTCACGGGCTTCTTCGCCGTGCTGCTGATCGCGGCCCTGCTGTTGCACTGAGGGTGTAACCTAGGCCCGCACATCCTGACGCGGCGGTGCGAATCCGCTACGCGCGGCGTTACATCCGACAAAAGCGGGGCAGAAGCCCTGCAAGCGGCGCGAACGGCGCCCATCTTGCGCGGAGCACCCCGAACGCATCCGCGTCTGTCTCAAACTGGGTCATTCTAGGCGATGAAACCGCGCTATCAGGTCTCCCGCGCCGCCGTCGAGCTCATCAAGAGGTTCGAAGGGTACCGGATGAAAGCCGCTCAGCTGCCCGATGGGCGCTGGACGCTGGGCTACGGCCATACCCTGACAGCGCGGGCCGGGGCTTCTGTCTCGGAACAGGACGCTGAAGCTTTGTTGCTCTACGATCTGATCACCGTGGCCCACGCGGTGAACGAGAACGTCTACGCGCCGCTGAACCAGAACCAGTTCGACGCCCTGGTCTGCTTCACCTTCAACATCGGCGCGGAGAACTTCGTCCGCTCGGCCGTTCTACGCCGCCTGAACGAGGGCACGCCGCTGCTGGCCGCCTGCGAGATGGAGATGTGGCGCAAGGCCGACTTCGAGGGCGAACGCATCGTCGTCGACGCCCTGGTGCGCCGTCGTTCGGCCGAGAAGGCCCTGTTCCTGACGCCGGCCGACGGCCACTGGGTGGCCGCGCCCAGCTCGGTGCTGCGGCCCAAGATCGACTATGACGCCGGCAAGCTGGTGCCCAGCCAGGCGCCCGCCGCCATCACCACCTCGCTGGACGGCGACAAGGCCGTCGCCCTGCGCGAGGACGGTTCGCCCATGGCCGCGCTGACCGGCAGCGGGCCCAGCGCCAGCGAGCAGGCCGCCGCCGCCGTCGGCGCGCGCCTGGAAGCGATCCTGCCCGACGAGACCGCGGCGGCCGCGCCGATCCGCGGCCTGGCCGCGCCGACCCAGGACCTGGTCCTGCCGGAGCCGCCGGTCCTGGCCGCCGCGGCCGCGCCGTCGCCCTTCATCTATCCGACGCCCGAACCGACGCCCGAGCCCGTGGCCGCCGTCGAACCGGTCGTCTCGCCGTTCCAACTGACGCCGGACGAGCCGGTCGCCGAACCGACCTACGCGCCGTCGCCCCCGATCCCGGAGGCCGTCGCCGAGCCGACCAACGCCGTCGAGCCGGGTCTGTTCGAGACCGCGCGCGCGTCGACCAGCGGCTCGCTGTTCAATCTGGGCGGCTTCTCGACCAGCAGTCCCGTCGAGCTGGAACCGCAGGACGTCGCCTTCGCCCACGTCCAGCCCCACGCCTTCGGCGGGATCAGCCTGCTGGTCAGCCTGGGCCTGCTGGGCCTGGCCCTGTTCGGCGGCGGTATCCTGTGGAACCTCAGCGTCGGCGCCAACGAAGGCCTGTCGCCGATCCGGATGTTCGGCTGGGGCGCCAGCGTGATCGGCATGATCTGCTTCGCCACCTCGGCCTATCTGCTGATGCGTCGGCTGGGCGATCCGGAGCTGCAAGACGAAGACTAGACCCTCGATCCACATGATCGAAGCATGAACGCCCGCGGGTCTGCTTGATCCGCGGGCGTTTGTGCTATGCAAGGCGCCATGACGAACCAAACCGCACCTTCGATGGACTTCGCGCTGGGCGAGACGGCCGACGCGATCCGTGACACCACCGCCCGCTTCGCGGCCGACCGCATCGCGCCGATCGCCGCCAGGATCGACGAGACCAACGAATTTCCCCGCGACCTGTGGATTCCGATGGGCGACCTTGGCCTGCACGGCATCACGGTCGAGGAAGAGTTCGGCGGTCTGGGCCTGGGCTATCTCGAGCACGTGATCGCCATGGAGGAGGTCTCCAGAGCCTCGGCCTCAGTGGGCCTCAGCTACGGCGCCCACTCCAATCTCTGCGTCAACCAAATCCGCCGCTGGGCCAATCCCGAGCAGAAGCAGCGCTACCTGCCCAAGCTGATCAGCGGCGAGCACGTCGGCTCGCTGGCCATGAGCGAGGCCGGCTCGGGCTCGGACGTCGTGTCGATGAAGCTGAAGGCCGAGCAGGTCGGCGACCGCTATGTGCTGAACGGCACCAAGTTCTGGATCACCAACGCCCCGCACGCCGACACCCTGGTGGTCTACGCCAAGACGGACGAGCGCCGGATCACCGCCTTCCTGATCGAGAAGGGCATGAAGGGGTTCAGCGTCAGCAAGAAGCTGGACAAGATGGGCATGCGTGGCAGCGACACCGCCGAGCTGGTGTTCGAGGACTGCGAAGTGCCCGAGGAGAACGTCATGGGCCCGGTGGGCGGCGGCGTCGGGGTGCTGATGAGCGGCCTGGACTACGAGCGCGCCGTGCTGTCGGCGGGGCCCCTGGGCATCATGCAAGCCTGCCTGGACGTGGTGCTGCCCTATGTCCGCGAGCGCAAGCAGTTCGGCCAGGCGATCGGCTCGTTCCAGCTGATGCAGGGCAAGGTGGCCGACATGTACGTGGCGCTGAACTCGGCCCGCGCCTACGTCTACGCCGTGGCCCGCGCCTGCGACGCCGGCAAGACCACGCGGTTCGACGCGGCGGGCGCCATCCTGATGGCCTCGGAAAACGCCGTGAAGGTGTCGCTGGAGGCCGTCCAAGCCCTGGGCGGCGCCGGCTACACCAAGGAATGGCCGGTCGAGCGCCTGGTGCGCGACGCCAAGCTCTATGACATCGGCGCGGGCACCAACGAGATCCGGCGGTTCCTGATCGGGCGGGAGCTGGTGGGGGCGTAATCCTCCCCCTGTGGGGGAGGCGATCGCGTAGCGATCGGTGGGGGGAGTTTTAGGGTCATCGATCCGGGCTGTGGCCACCTCCCGATCACTCCCCCTCCGTCGGCTTCGCCGACACCTCCCCCACAGGGGGAGGAATAATGAAAAGGGCCGCCCCGATTGCTCGGGACGGCCCTCCATCGTCGTAGCCGCGTCGCGGCGTGACTTTAAACCTTAGGCGTTCAACGCCTTCAGTTGGAAACCTCGTTCTTCAGGCTCCAGGTCACTCGCGACCTCGGTTGGAGACAATGAGACACTGGTCACCTCCTTTCAGTTGTTGAACAACACAACACGAATATGGGCGCCGTTCGGCCGTTCTGCAAAGGGGCAATGTCGCGACCGGACGTCGCGGCGCGCGAATGCTTCATCAGCAGGCGGAAGAGGGGGCGAGGCACTCCCGGGTCGCGCAAAGGGGGGACATGCGCGACCCGGGGCCGCATCGTCGGGATCAGGCTAGAGGGCCCGCGCGATCACGACGATGAGGGTCCAAAGACCGAGATTGAGGCCCAGCATGCCCAGGCGATGCACGTTCACGACCGAGGGCTTGGCGGTGACGGCGATAGCGGTGGCGGCGGCGGAGCGGTTCACTTCGGTTTCCATCTGGCGGCGCACTGGATCAGCGCCTTAACCAAAGATAGGCATGGCGGCCGTCCACTCCCATGCGACAAAAGCGACGGATCGGTGCAAATGAGCGGACCGATTGTCGCAGTTTCTTGCACGGAGGGCCGGATGCCGGTTTGGGATCCCGACGTCTATCAGCGCTACAAGGCCTATCGCGACCGGCCGGCCCTGGACCTGATGCTGCAGATCCCGCGCGACCTGGAGCCGCGCGAGATTTGGGACCTGGGCTGTGGGACCGGCGAGCACGCGGCCCTGCTGGCGGCGCGCCATCCCAATGCGCGCGTGCACGGCCTGGACTCCAGTCCCGAGATGCTGGCGCGGGGCAGGGCGACGCGCGCCGACATCGACTGGGTGCTGGGCGACATCGCGACCTTCGCTCCCGAAATCCCGCCCGACCTGATCTTCACCAACGCCGCCCTGCAGTGGGTGGACGGCCACGAGACCCTGTTTCCGCGCCTGATGGGCCTGCTGGCGCCGGGCGGCGTCCTGGCCTGCCAGATCCCGGTGGTGGCTGACGACGGCTGGCGGCGCAGCCTGCGCGAGACGGCGCTGGACGGCCCCTGGGCGTCGCGGCTGGCGGATGTCGAGCGGGTGCGTTCGGGCGTCGATCCTCGCCCCTATCACGACTGGCTGTCGCCCCTGAGCGAGGACCTCGACGTCTGGGTGACGACCTATGTCCACGCCCTGGGCGGCGACGATCCGATCGTCGACTGGACCTCGGGCACCAGCCTGCGGCCCTATCTGGAAGCGTTCAGTGATCCGGCCGAGCGGTCGGCCTTCCTGGCGGCCTGGCGCGAGCGGCTGGCGGTCGACTACCCGCGCCGCGAGGACGGGGTGACGCTGTTTCCGTTCACCCGGCTGTTCGTGATCGCTCGGCGATGGTGAGGACCTTCTTGCGCATCGAGGCCGACACAAACCCGTCTCCCCGGCGAAGGCCGGGGCCCAGGTGAAACCCACGAGTCTCTCTGGATGAATCTGGGTCCCGGCCTTCGCCGGGAAAACGGATGAAAGGGCAGATGTTCGAATAAGGCGGCTAGGATCGGCCTTTGACGGCGGCCAGTGCGAGGTCGGCCAGGCTGGGCCGGCGGCGCAGCTCGGTGACCGGCTTGCCCAGGCCGTCCAGGGCCAGGGCCGCGGCGGCGCGGCCGGCGGCGACGGCGGGCGCGAAGGCCTTCCAGTCTCGGATGTCGATCTCGTTGAGCTTGGGGGTGATCAGCACGTCCGTGGCCTCGCGGCTGGCCGCAAGATCGCGGCCGGTCGAGACCGTGGCGGCCCGCATCAGCAGGGCGACGATCGGCGGGCCCTTGCGCCATTCGCCCGACCAGAACCAGGTCCACAGCGAGGCGGGGCGGTCGACGTCCTCGGCGGTGATGCTGCGGCCGCGCGTGACGTCCACCCCGACGATCGGACCCAGCTGGAAGGCGCGCATGACGTCGGCCGGGAAATTCTTCATCACCGCCCCGTCGACCAGCACCGAATTGCCGTCGGTCACCGGCGGCAGCACGCCGGGCAGCGAGATCGAGGCCCGCAGGGCGTCGCGCAGCACCCCTTGGCGGTGCAGGTGATAGGCCCCGGAGGTCAGGTTCGACGACACGCAGAAGAACGGCAGCCACAGGTCGGCGATCTCGATGTCGTCGAAATGCTCGTTCAGCCGCGCCTTGACCTTCACCCCCTGGGTCATGGCCACCAGGGGGAAGGCGATGTCGTCCAGCGGGCTGGTCTCGACGAAGGCCTTGCGGATGCGGGTCTCCATCTCGCCGTCGTCCCAGCCCATGGCCAGGCCGGCGGCCACGACCGCGCCCATCGAGGCGCCGCCGACGAAGTCGATCGGCACGCCGCGCTCGCGCAGGGCCTGGATCGCGCCGACATGGGCGTAGGCCCGCGCCCCGCCGCCCGACAGCACCAGGCCCACCGACTGGCCGGTCAACACCCGCGCCAGGCGCTGCACGTCGGCCATGCCGTTCTCGCGCAGATGGAACAGTCGCGCGGCCTGGGTGGCGTCGAGCCATTCGCCCGAGCCCTTGGGGTGGCTGACGCTGGCCGGCTGCAGCAGGATCAGGTCGACCAGGCGCTGCTCCTGAAGGGGACCCGAGGCGTAGGAGGGGATGACCGCCGGCGGCTTGTGGTCGCCCTGGCCGACGCGGAACAGCCGGTCCACCTGGCGGCCGACCACGTGCTTCCAGGCGGTCTCGTCGGCCTCGGCCACATAGAGCACGAAGTCGTGCCGGCGCTCGACGCTGCTGAACCATTCGGTCGGGGCCAGCAGGGATTCCGCGCCCTCGACGGTGACCGAATAGCCCAGGGTCGAAATGGCGTGGGCGACGCGTTCGATGATCGGCCGGATCGGCTTGCCAGGCTCGACCGCGATGAAGCCGTAGACCGACGGATCGCCGATCGAGGCGTGGGCCCCGGCGTTGCGGGCCCGGCGGATCATCAGCCGCGACAGCTCGATCATCACGTCCGGATCGCGCTCGACGGCCTCGAAGAAGGCGGCGCGGGGCAGGGCCAGGATTTCCGAATCGCGCAGGGCCACCAAGTTGGCCGAGTGGGGCGAGCCGGCGATCATCGCCATCTCGCCGGCCGGTTCGCCGGGACGGATCACCCCCAGGAACTGCGGCTCCTGGCCTTCTTCCCGCCGAAACGCGCCCAGCCGTCCGGTGCGCAGGAAGTAGAGGTAGTCCGCCGCCTCGCCGGGCGCATAGAGTGTCGCGCCGCCCGGCAACGAGAACCAGGCGGCGTCGCCTTCGCGGTGTTCTTGCGCGAAGAGCCGGGCGAGGGCCGTGTCGGCCATGAAGTCGGGCAGGGTGACCACGGGTGGGACGCTAACTTGAACCGCGGACCTTGACCATCGAAGGTCAAAAACTGCGGCTTTCGGTGGGAAACGGAAAAGGCTATGCCTCGATAATGCCGAAGATGAACACGGGTATCGACAAGAACGGCGAGACTTTCGCCAAAAACGCCGTGCACAACCGCGGCCTCGTGGAGACCCTGCGCGAAAGGGTCGCGCAGGCGGCCCTGGGTGGTCCCGAGACCGCCCGGACGCGCCACGCGGCCCGCGGCAAGCTGCTGCCCCGCCAGCGCGTCGAACGCCTGCTGGACCCCGGCTCGCCGTTCCTGGAGATCGGCCAACTGGCGGCCTGCGACCTCTATAACGGCGAGGCGCCCGGCGCCGGCGTGATCACCGGCATCGGTCGGGTCTCGGGCCGCGAGGTGATGATCGTCGCCAACGACGCCACCGTGAAGGGCGGCGCCTATTTCCCGATGACGGTGAAGAAGCACCTGCGCGCCCAGGAGATCGCCCAGCAGAACCGCCTGCCGTGCGTCTATCTGGTCGACAGCGGCGGGGCCAACCTGCCGCACCAGGCCGAGGTCTTCCCCGACCGCGACCACTTCGGCCGCATCTTCTTCAACCAGGCCCGGATGAGCGCGGCGGGCATCGCCCAGATCGCCTGCGTCATGGGCTCGTGCACCGCCGGCGGGGCCTACGTCCCGGCCATGAGCGACGAGACGGTGATCGTCCGCGACCAGGGCACCATCTTCCTGGCCGGCCCGCCGCTGGTGAAGGCCGCCACGGGCGAGGTGATCTCGGCCGAGGAGCTGGGCGGGGCCGACACCCACGGACGTCGTTCCGGCGTGGTCGACCACGTGGCCAACGACGACGAGCACGCGCTGGAGATCGTCCGCTCGATCGTCGCCAACCTGAACACCACCAAGCGGGTCGAGACCGAGATCCGCGACGCCAGGCCGCCGGTCCACGATCCGGTCGAGCTGTATGGCATCGTCCCAACCGACGTGCGCGCGCCCTACGACGTGCGCGAGGTGATCGCCCGCATCGTCGACGGCAGCGAGTTCGACGAGTTCAAGGCGCTGTACGGCACGACCCTGGTCTGCGGCTTCGCCCGCATCTGGGGCCAGCCGGTGGCGATCCTGGCCAACAACGGCGTACTGTTCAGCGAGAGCGCCGTGAAGGGCGCGCACTTCATCGAGCTGGCCTGCAAGCGCAAGATCCCGCTGGTGTTCCTGCAGAACATCTCGGGCTTCATGGTCGGCGGCAAGTACGAGGCCGGCGGCATCGCCAAGGACGGCGCCAAGCTGGTCACGGCGGTCGCCTCGGCCGAGGTGCCCAAGTTCACGGTGCTGATCGGCGGCAGCTTCGGGGCCGGCAACTACGGCATGTGCGGCCGCGCCTACAGCCCGCGCTTCCTGTTCACCTGGCCCAACAGCCGCATCAGCGTGATGGGCGGCGAGCAGGCGGCCAGCGTGCTGTCGACGATCAAGCGCGACGGCATGGAGGCCAAGGGCGAGGCCTGGGCGACCGAGGACGAGGAAGCCTTCAAGGCCCCGATCCGCGCCCGCTACGAGGCCGAGGGCGACCCCTACCACGCCACCGCCCGCCTGTGGGACGACGGCATCATCGATCCGGCCCAGACCCGCGACGTGCTTGGCCTGGCGATCAGCGCCAGCCTGAACGCCCCGATCCCCGAGACCACCTTCGGCGTCTTCCGGATGTAAGCCGAAAAGGGCAAGCCATGACCAACCCGATCGCCGATCCCATCGTCGAAGTCGTCGACACCGACGCCATGACGCCGCTGGTCCACCTGGACTCCACGCCCAGCGGCGCCGTCACGGTCTGGATCAACCGTCCGGCCAAGAAGAACGCCTTCGACGCGGCGACCATCGCGGCCCTGCACCAGGCGTTCGAGACCCTGCACGGCGCCGAGGGCGTACGGATCGTCTTCCTGCGCGGGGTGGGCGGGGCGTTCAGCGCCGGCGCCGACCTGGAGTGGATGAAGGCCGCCGCCGACTGGAGCGAGGACGACAATCGCGACGACGCCCTAGGCCTGGCCCACATGCTCAAGGCCCTGCACGACATCCCGGCCCTGACGGTGGCCCTGGTCGAAGGCCCGGCCTTCGGCGGCGGGGCGGGCCTCGTGGCCGCGTGCGACCACGCCCTGGCCACGGCGGACGCCAAGTTCGCCTTCTCCGAGGTCAAGCTGGGCCTGACCCCGGCCACCATCAGCCCCTACGTGATCGCCGCCCTGGGCCCGCGCACCGCCAAGCTGCTGTTCGCCACCGGCCGGGTGTTCGACGCGGACCAGGCCTGGAGCTACGGCCTGGTCGACGAGGTGTTCGACGACGCGGCCGGCCTGGTCGCCGCCCAGGACGCCCTGATCGAGGAGGTGGCCGTCTGCGCCCCCGGCGCGATCGGCGACGCCAAGGCCCTGGTCAACGACTTCGTCGGCCAAAAGATCGACCGCGGCCTGATCGACGAGACGGCAAAACGCATCGCGCGCCGCCGTGTCTCCGAGGAAGGCCAAGAAGGCGTGCGCGCGTTCCTCGAACGCCGTAAACCCGGCTGGACCATCTAGAGTCGAGCAGGGGGCCATATGACGGGCGAAATGGAAGCAGCGGCGGCGGACTCGTTCAGCGAGTTCTTCAAGCGACGCAGGAAGCACGCCTTCGAAGGCGTCGGAAAGCCGTGCGCCAACTGCGAAACCACGCTTGAAGGCCCGTACTGCCACGCCTGCGGCCAGAACGCCGACACCCACCATCGCTCGATCGGCCACCTGATCTGGGAGGCGATCGAGGGGATGTTCCACCTCGACGGCCGCCTGGCCCTGACCCTGCCGGCCCTGTTCCTGAAACCGGGCGGCCTGGCCAAGGACTACATGGAAGGCCGGATCGTTCGGCACGTGCCGCCGTTCCGCACCTTCCTGGTGGCCCTGCTGCTGTTCATCTTCGCGGCCGAGCACGCGATCCATTCGGCCCAGCACCACGCCGAGGAGGAGGCCCACAAGCGCGCCGAGCTCCTGGCTACGCCGCAAGGGCGCGCCGCCGAGGCTGTCCGCCTGCGCGCCGAAGCCGTCAAGGACCGCGACGCCAGCCTGAACGAAGCGGCGACGGATCGCGACGCGATCCTCGCCGAGACCGCCAAGGATCGCGACGAGGAGCTGAAGGACCCCGACGAGGACCGGGCCAAGGTCCTGGAGCGCTATGAACGCGGCGCCGCCAAGGCGCGCGCCGACTATCAGGAAGGGGTGGCCAAGGCACAGGCCGACTACGCCGAAGCCGTCGCCAAGGCCGGCCAGATCGCCGCCGGCAAGCTGCCCGAAGGCGTGGGCCTGACCCCCGAGGAGGCCCGCAAGGCCGACGCGGCGCGGATCCGGAGCCTGTCGCTGGACGGCGAGGTTCCGGCGGTGACGATCCACGACGACGGCCACGTCGAGACCGGGGCCATGCCGCCCGAGGCTCAAGCCGCGCTCAAGGAAGCCGCGGCCACGGGGCACGATCCGTCCAAGGCCATCCGCTGGAGCGGCGGCTGGCTGAAGGAAAGCATCGCCAAGGCCCGCGAGAACCCCGAATTCTACGTGCTGGTGCTGTTCACCTGGGGCCACCGCATGGCGGTGCTGCTGCTGCCGATCGTCGGCCTGGCCTTGACGCTGGTCTATCGCAACAAGCCCAAGTTCTTCATCTACGACCACCTGCTGGTGGCGATGAACCTGCTGTCGTTCGCCTTCCTGACCAACGCCCTGGGTCTGGTCCTGCCTGACGTTCTCAAACCCTGGTGGTTCGGGCTCCTGGTGCTCTGGACGCCCGTGAACCTGTTCCAGACGCTTCGGGGCGCCTACGGCTCCAGCATTCTGGGCGCGACGCTCAAGACGCTGATCGTCTGGTGGGCCACTGTGTTCTCCTTCTCGCTCCTGCTCATCGGCCTGGCGCTTCTGGCCCTGGCGCAGATCTAGGATTTTTCGTTTGATCGCCTCCGTTCTCATCGCCAATCGCGGCGAAATCGCCCGTCGGATCATCCGCACCGCCCGTGAGTTGGGCGTGCGGACGATCGCGGTCTATTCCGAGGCGGACGCCGAGGCGCCGTTCGTGATGGAGGCCGACGTCGCCATCCTGATCGGCCCGGCGCCGGCGCGCGAGAGCTACCTGGTCCCCGAGAAGATCCTGGCCGCCGCCCGCCAGACCGGGGCCGAGGCGATCCACCCCGGCTACGGCTTCCTGTCCGAGAACGCCGACTTCGCCCAGGCGGTGATCGACGCCGGCCTGGTCTGGATCGGCCCGCCGCCCTCGGCGATCCGCGCCATGGGCCTGAAGGATGCCGCCAAGAAGGTGATGATCGCGGCCGGCGTGCCCACGACCCCAGGCTATCTGGGCGAGGACCAGTCGGTGGAGCGTCTGGCCGCTGAAGCCGGCAAGATCGGCTTCCCGGTGCTGATCAAGGCCGTGGCCGGCGGCGGTGGCAAGGGCATGCGCAAGGTCGAAAAGGCCGGGGACTTCGCCGCGATGCTGGCCTCGTGCCAGCGCGAGGCGTCGGCCAGCTTCGGCGACGACCGGGTGCTGCTGGAGAAATACGTCACCCGGCCGCGCCACATCGAGGTGCAGGTGTTCGGCGACACGCACGGCAACGTCGTCCACCTGTTCGAACGCGACTGCTCGCTGCAGCGCCGCCACCAGAAGGTCATCGAGGAGGCCCCGGCCCCCGGCATGGACGAGGCCACCCGCGCCGCCGTCTGCGGGGCGGCGGTCAAGGCCGCCCAGGCCGTGGGCTATGTCGGGGCCGGCACGGTGGAGTTCATCGCCGACGCCAGCGAAGGCCTGCGCGCCGACCGCATCTGGTTCATGGAGATGAACACCCGCCTGCAGGTCGAGCACCCGGTCACCGAGATGGTCACCGGCCAGGACCTGGTCGAGTGGCAGCTGCTGGTCGCCTCCGGCGAGCCCCTGCCGCTGGAGCAGGACGAGATCACGCTGGACGGCTGGGCGATGGAGGCGCGCCTCTACGCCGAGAACCCGGCCACCGGCTTCCTGCCCTCGACCGGTCCGCTGACCCACTTCCGCTTGCCGGAAGGCGACGTGCGGGTCGACAGCGCGGTGGAGGAGGGCGGCGAGGTCACCCCGTTCTACGACCCGATGATCGCCAAGCTGATCGCCCACGGCGTCGACCGCGAGGACGCCGCCGCGCGCCTGGCCGAGGCTTGCCGCCTGGTCGAGGTCTATCCGGTCAAGACCAACGCCGCCTTCCTGGCCAAGTGCGCCAGCCATCCCGACTTCATCGACGGCGCCATCGACACCGGCTTCATCGAGGCGCGGCTGGAGGAGCTGACCGACCGCGCCTTCACCGACGCCCCGACCCTGGCGGCGATCGGCCAGCGCCTGGAGGTCTTCATGGAGGCCGACCAGCCCAGGGCCGACGTCTGGGCCAGCGCCCCGTCGCGGCTGCTGGGCTTCCGGATGAGCGCCCCCCGTGCGGCGATGGACCTGCCGTTGTCGGTGGACGGCAAGGCCGTGCCGCTGCGCGTGGCCTTGGCCGGCGGAAAGGGTGACGACTGGTCGTGGGACATCACGGTCGAGGACGGCCGGCCGCTGGACGACGTCGACGTGCTGCCCTCGGCGTTCGGAAGCGACCCGCTGTACGTGTTCGAAGGCGGCGACGTCCGCGAGTTCGACTTCACGCCCAAGGTCGGCGCGGCCCATGTCGCGGCGTCGGACGGCGCGATCCTGTCGCCGATGCCGGGCAAGATCGTCTCGGTGGCCGTCGAGGCCGGCCAGACGGTCGTCAAGGGCCAGACCCTGCTGACCCTGGAGGCCATGAAGATGGAGCACGCCCTGGCCGCGCCGTTCGACGGCGTGGTCGCCGAGCTCTCGGCCGTCGCCGGCGGCCAGGTCAGCGAAGGGGTTGTGCTGGCGAAGCTGGAGCCTGCGACGTAAACCTTTCGCCAAGGTCGCTCGGCGATTGTTCCTGCAATCTTGCGTGGAGCTTGCCGTGCGTCCGTTTCTCCTCCTCCCGTTGGTCGCCTTGGCCCTGGCCGGTTGCGGTCCCGGCGCCCCTCGACTCTACAAGGGGGCGGTAAATCGCGACGTGATGATCGTCGTCGAGCCGAGCGGTCGGGGCGAATTGGTCTCTCATGCGATCTTCGCCCAGCCCCAGCGCGATCGATTGGGCGACTATGCTCGCCTGGACGCTCGCAAGGAGGTGGATTGCGAGGCCGGCAAGCTTTTGCTGAAGGAGGCTTCGGGCTATTCGCCGTCCGGAGCCCGGATCAGCACCATTTCCGTGCCTGGCGCCTGGACCAAGGCCAACGGAGCGGAAGCGATCGAGTTGCGGATCGCCTGCGATCGAGAATTCGCCGCTTCCCGGAGGCTGGGCGGCAGTCTCGATGAACTCGCGGCGTTCTACCGGACCCAGGTCGAGAAGACGTCCTGATCATCGGCGCGACGAAGGCGCCAGGCCCTTCCCTCCGGACGGTGCTGGCCCTAACTAGCCGCCATGCCTCTGCACATCATCAAGCTCGTCGTCGGTTGCGACAACATCGAGGAACTGGTCGCCTGGCACGCCGAGGCCGACCGTCCGTGGATCATGCACACCCGCATGACGCCCAAGCGCGTCGACGAAGTGCTGGACGGCGGCTCGCTGTATCGGGTGATGAAGGGCCAGATCCTCTGTCGCCAGACCATCCTGAAGATCGACACGGTCGGCGAGGGCCAGGCCTCGCGCTGCGAGGTGACGGTCGATCCGAACCTGGTTCGCGTCGCGCCCACGCCGCGTCGCCCGTTCCAGGGCTGGCGGTATCTCAAGCACGAGGACATTCCGCCGGACCTGACCGAGTCCGAGGCCGCCGAAATGCCGGCCGATCTGGCGCGCCAGCTGCGCGAATTGGGGGCGTGGTGATCACCCCATAGTCCGCTCATCCCGGCGAATGCCGGGACCCAGATCCCATAGCGGGGAGCCTGATTGGTCTGGCGCTGAGTTCTTGGACCCCGCCACACCGCCATTCCATCTGGGTCCCGGCATTCGCCGAGATGAACGGGTTCAAAGGGTTTGAGTTAGACCGCCATGTTGTCGATCAGCCGGGTCTTGCCCAGCCACGCCGCCACCAGGATGCGGCCGTGCGCGTCGCCGATCGGGCCGGGACCCAGGCGCGACAGGTCGCCGGCCTCGCGGATGTCGACATAGTCCACCTGGCGGAAGCCGGCGGTGGTCAGGGCGGCCTTCGCGGCGGCCTCGGCCTCGTCGATACGGCCGCCTTCAGCCACGGCCTTGGCCGCCGCTTTCATCGCACTGGGCAAGGCCACCGCGGCGGCGCGTTCCTCGGGGCTGAGATAGGCGTTGCGCGAGGAGAGGGCGAGGCCGTCCTCGGCCCGGGCGGTGGGCGCGCCGACGATCTGCACCGGGATGTCCAGGTCCTTGACCACCCGCTTGATGACCTGGAGCTGCTGGTAGTCCTTCTCGCCGAAGATCGCGATGTCGGCCTGGGACTGCAGCAGCAGCTTGGTCACCACGGTGGCCACGCCGCCGAAGAACTGCGGCCGGGCCGCGCCCTCCAGCGGTTCGGAGACGCCGGTCAGGTTGACGGTGGTCGAAAAGCCGGGGGCGTACATCTCGTCGACCTTGGGCGCGAACATCAGGTCGCAGCCGACGCCGGCCAGCAGTTCGGCGTCGCGGGCCTCGCCGCGCGGATAGGAGTCGAAGTCCTCGTGCGGGGCGAACTGCTTGGGGTTGACGAAGACGCTGGCCACCGTGCGCCGGGCGCGGGTCTGGCCCAGTTCGATCAGCGACAGATGGCCCTCGTGCAGGGCGCCCATGGTCGGGATCAGCGCCACGCGCTCGCCGGCGGCCTTCCAGGCGGCGACCTGGGCGCGCAACTCGGCGACGGTGCGGACGATCTTCGGGGCCACGGCCAACTCCTGTCTCGAACAGGCGTTGGCTTATGACCGACGCGGGCTTGGGCGTCCACCTGCGACAATGGGTCCACAGGGAAGGGGGCCTTCGATTGACGTCGCGCCCTCTCAGGGCGTCTCCTGCGTGTTAATCTTTCATTGAGAGTCGCCGAGTCGGGCGAAAAGAAGGAAAGAAGGCATGGCCGAAACGCGTGTCATCGTCGTCGGCAACGAGAAGGGCGGGGCGGGCAAGTCCACCATCGCCGTTCACCTCGCCACCGCGCTGCTGTACGGCGGCGCCAAGGTGGCGCTGCTGGATCTCGACCTGCGCCAATGCACCTCGATGCGGTTCTTCGAGAACCGCGCGGCCTGGGTCGCCGGCAACGGCGTGACCTTGCCCCAGCCGCTGCAGTTCCGGCTCAGCGAGGACGACATCGCCCTGGCCGCCGCGCCGGAAGCCGACCAGGTGGCCAAGTTCGAGGCCGCCTTCGTCGCCGCGCGCGAGGCCGCCGACTTCATCCTGATCGACACCCCCGGCGGCGACACCGCGATCTCGCGCATGGCCCATGGCCTGGCCGACCTGATCGTCACGCCGATGAACGACAGCTTCGTCGACTTCGACATGCTGGGCCACGTCGATCCGGTGACCATGGAGCTGCAGAAGCCCAGCCTCTACTCGCTGACCGTCTGGGAAGCCCGCAAGGCCCGCGCCCTGTCGGGCCAGCGCCAGGCCCTGGACTGGGTGGTGCTGCGCAACCGCCTGGCCACCACCGAAGCCCGCAACCGCAAGCGCGTCGAGGACCGCCTGACGGCCCTGTCCAAACGGGTCGGTTTCCGCATGGGCCCCGGCCTGCGCGACCGCGTGATCTATCGCGAGCTGTTCCCGTTCGGCCTGACCATCGCCGACCTGTCGCCCCAGGTGCGGCCGGTGCCGGTGTCGCTGCAGCATCTGGCCGCGCGCCAGGAGTTGCGGGCGCTGATGCATTCCCTTGGCCTTTCGGCCTATTCCGGGGAAACTCTGCTCGCAGCCCAGTAGCCCCAACTCGGGTCTTTGGCGCGGCAGTCGGGGACTGACGCCGTATGATCTTCTACCTGCTGCTCGGCGGCGCGATCCTGCTGTTCGTCCTGTCGGGGCGCGCCACGCGCATCCTGAAGGGCGACGGCTGGCGGATCGGCGCGGGGATCACGGCGCTGATGGCCTTCGCCGGCGCGGCCTATGCCGGCGTGCGCAGCGAGTGGCCGGTCTCGATCGTCCTGCTGGTGATCGGCGCCTGGAGCGCCACGACCGCGCGCCAGCGGCCGACGGTCAGCAAGGCCAGGAAGACCGAGGGCGGGCCGAGCCTCACGGAAGCGCGGGCGATCCTGGGGGTGGGGCCGCAGGCGTCGAAGGCGGAGATCCAGGCGGCCTATTCGCGGCTGATCCGCATGGCCCATCCCGACAAGGGCGGCACCGCGGGCCTGGCCGCGCAGCTCAACGCCGCGCGGGACCGGTTGCTGGACGGAAAGTAGGGCGACCTAGTTCGGGGCCAGGACCATGCAGGGCTGGCGCTTGGCGGTGATCGCCTGGCAAGCGCCACGGGCGGCCTCGGCCGTCATGCCCTGGAACTGGGCGCGGAAGGTGCTGCTGGCGGCGCCTTCGACCGCGCCCTCGGCGTTGGCCACGAACTTCGAGAAGCGCGAGCGGACCAGCGCCAGCTGTTCGTTGGCCAGCCCCTTGGACTTGAACGCCCCGACCTGCACGGCCCATTCGCCCTTGGCCTTCTTCGGCGCGGGTTTAGCTTGGGCGGCCTTCAGGGTCGGCGAGACCTTGATGGGGGCGGCGGGCTTGGGGCTGTCGGTCAGCACGATCTTCAGGCCGGCCTGGTCGCCGTCGCCTTCCTCCGTCGAGGGACGCATGATCGGGCCGGTCGGCTCGTCTTCGTAGAGGTTGGCGGCGATGCTGGTGCGCTCGCCGTGCGAGCGGCGCTTGAGCACGTCGAAGCCGGTGGTCAGCAGGTCTTCCATGTTGTTGTCGCGCCAGGCGGTCGACGAACCGCCCAGGACCACGGCGATCAGGCGACGACCATCCTTCACGGCAGAACCGGCGAGGTTGTAGCCCGAGGCGTTGGTGTAGCCGGTCTTCAGGCCGTCGAAGCCCGGCATGTTGGTCAGCAGGCGGTTGTGGCCGGCGATGTAGCGGCCGCGGAACTCGAAGCCCTTGATGCTGAAATAGGAATAGTACTGCGGGAAGTCGCGCATCGTGGCGCGCGACAGGATGGCCAGGTCGCGGGCGGTGCTGATCTGGCGGCTGTCGGGCAGGCCCGAGGCATTGACGAAGCGGCTGTTGCGCATGCCCAGTTCCTGACCGCGCAGGGTCATCAAGGCGGCGAACCGCGACTCGCTGCCGCCGAGTCGCTCGGCCATGGCCACGGCGATGTCGTTGGCGGATTTGACGGTCATGGCGCGGATGGCTTCGTCGACGCTGACGCTGTCGCCGACCGGCAGACCCAGCTTGGTCGGGGCCTGGGCGGCGGCGCGCGGCGTGATCGGCACGCGGTCGGTCAGCTTCAGGCGGCCTTCGCTGAGCGCCTCGAAGGTGAGGTACAGCGTCATCACCTTGGTGACCGAAGCCGGATAGCGCGGGCTGTCGGCCCTTTTATCGTAAAGCATTTCGCCTGAATTGGCGTCGATCACGATCGCCGCGTACTTGGGCTCGGCCGCGTTCATCTGCAGATACGGGATCTGCGCGGCGGCCAGGGTCGGCGCGGCCAGGCCGCAGAGCATGGCGCCGGCGAAGCCCAGGGCGGCGAGAACAGAGCGGACGGAAGTAAGCTTGGCGAACATGGGAAATGCGTCCGTCATTTGAACTGAGCGGTTCCGCACCGCCACACGCGTGACCTTAGCATGCGGCTGGCCGCCTTTCTCTAAGGTAAACAACTGGTGAGCGATTTCGCCGCAGAGATGGATAAATTCAAGGCGTTGCGGCCAAGCTTCGGTCTCTCCTGGCGCGCGAGCAAGCGTTTCCGCTAGGTTATGGTGCGCTGCACAAATTCCTTGACTGCTGCACTGCAACATGAGACACCGGTGTTGTCCCAACGCATGGTCCCGATCCCGCTTGTCCGGCGCCATGCCCCGCCCCCTCTGCCAGGAGCCTCCCCCATGGCCGCCGCTGAAACCCTGAAGAACACCGTCGAACAGTTCAGCACCGCCTCGAACCAAGCGTTCAAGGACGGCGTCGAGAAGTCTCTGGCCGCTCTGGCCGAAGCCAACACCCATTCGAAGAAGAACCTGGAAGCCGTGGTCGCCTCGGTGACCGCCGCCACCAAGGGCGCCGAAGCCCTGGGCGCCCAGACGTTCGCCTATTCGAAGAAGGCCGCCGAAGACCAGGTCGCCGCCGCCAAGTCGCTGGCCGGCGCCAAGAGCGTCCAGGAAGCCGTCGAACTGCAGACCGCCTGGGCCAAGTCGGCCCTCGAAGCCTACATCGCCCAGGTCAGCAAGGCCTCGGAGATCGTCTCGGCCTCGATCAAGGACTCGGTGAAGCCGCTGAACGAGCGCGTTTCGGCCACCGTCGAAAAGCTGCAAGCCGCCCGCTAAGGCGACGGGCTCCTCACCGGGCCCAACAGTTTAAAGGCCTGAGCCGGCAACGGTTCAGGCCTTTTTTCTTGTCCTGTCATCCCGCCGCGCTAAGCATGCTTCCAGGTTTTTGGAGTGTGTGATGTCGAAGGTCGAACAGCGTCTGGCTGAACTTGGAATCGTGCTGCCGCAGCCGGTGGCGCCGGTCGCCAACTATGTGCCCTTCGTCCAGACGGGAAATCTGATCCACATCTCCGGCCAGGTCTCGATCGACGCCAACGGCGGCCTCAAGGGCACGGTCGGCACGGACGTCGACCTGGAGACCGCCCAGCAGGGCGCGCGCCTGTGCGGCATCAACCTGCTGGCCCAGATGAAGGCCGCGACCGGCGACCTCGACCGCGTCAAGCGGGTGGTCAAGCTGGGCGGCTTCGTCCAGGTCAGCCAGGACTTCATCGACATCCCCAAGGTCATCAACGGCTGCTCGGACCTGATGGTCGAGGTGTTCGGCGACGCCGGCCGCCATGCGCGCTCGGCCGTGGGCGTCTACAAGCTGCCCCTGGGCTTCTCGGTCGAGGTCGACGCCGTGGTCGAGGTGGCCTGATGCGCGCGCGGCCCCGGCCCGGAACCGAGGTGTTCGGCGAGGCGTGGGAGCGCCTGTTCGAACCGGCGGTGGCGCATCGGGGTCTGTGGTCGCCGGGCGGCGCGCCCGAGAACTCCCTGGCCGCCTTCCAGGCCGCCTGCGCCCACGGCTACGCGATCGAGCTGGACGTCCAGCTGACCGCCGACAATCACGTGGTGGTCTTCCACGACGATCACCTGGAGCGCCTGACCGGCGCGGCGGGCAAGCTGCGCGACCACACCGCCGCGGACCTCATCCAGCTGAAGCTGTCGGGCACGGACGAGACCATCCCAACCCTGGCCGACGCTCTGACCCTGATCGGCCATCGGGCCATGGTCTATATTGAGCTGAAGACCCCGTTCGGCGAGGTGGGCGAGCTGGAGAAGCAGGTCAGCGAGATCCTGTTGGATCACAACGGCCCCACCGCGGTGATCGGCTTCAATCCCTATTCCCACGCCTGGTTCGCCGAGCACCAGCCGCAGATCCTGCGCGGCCTGGACAGCTACAACTGGGACGACGAGGGCGCGCGCCGCCTGTCGCCGGAGGTCCGCAAGTCGCTGGCGGCCCTGGAGCAGGTCGAGATCGCCCGGCCGGACTTCCTGGCCCTGGGTCTGGACATGCTGCCCAGCGCCCGGGCCGATCTCTATCGCGCCAAGGGCATGCCGGTCATCGCCTGGACCGTGCGCTCGGCCGAGCAGTGGGAAAGCGTCCGCGACCATTGCGACAACCTGATCTTCGAGGGTTTCGCCGCGTGACAGCCGTCAAGGCGGAGGTGCGCGTTCACCGCCGCATCGCCGAGATCGGGCGCGACGCCTGGGACGCCTGCGCCGGGCCATCGGGCGACCCGTTCGTCAGCTACGACTTCCTGAACGCCCTGGAAGAGAGCGGCTGCGCGACCGAGCGCACCGGCTGGGCGCCGCACCACCTGTCGGTCGAGGACGAGGCCGGAGGGGTGGCGGCGGTCATGCCGCTGTACCTGAAGTCCCACAGCCAGGGCGAATACGTCTTCGACCACAGCTGGGCCGACGCCTACGAGCGGGCGGGAGGGCGCTACTATCCCAAGCTCCAGTGCTCGGCGCCGTTCTCGCCTGTGACCGGCCCTCGGCTGATCGTGCGACCGGACATCGATGTCGACGACGGTCGTTCGGCCCTGCTGGGCGGGGCCCTGACCCTGTGCGAGCGTCTGAAGGCCTCGTCGCTGCACGTGACCTTCCCGACGGCCGAACAGTGGGAATGGATGGGCGAGCGCGGCATGCTGCGCCGCCAGGACCAGCAGTACCACTGGTTCAACCACCGCTACGCCACCTTCGACGACTTCCTGGCGGCCCTGTCCTCGAACCGCCGCAAGACCATCCGCCGCGAGCGCCGCGACGCCCAGGCCGGGCTTGAGATCGTCGCCCTGACCGGCGACCAGCTGACCGAGGACCACTGGGACGCCTTCTTCGGTTTCTACATGGACACCGGCGGCCGCAAGTGGGGCCGGCCCTATCTGAACCGGGCGTTCTACTCGCTGCTGGGTCAGCGGATGGCCGACAAGGTGCTGCTGATCCTGGCGCGCCGACCGGGCGGCGCGTGGATCGCCGGGGCCCTGAACCTGATCGGCGACGACTGCCTGTACGGCCGCCACTGGGGCTGCAGCGAGGACGAGCCGTTCCTGCATTTCGAGCTCTGCTACTACCAGGCCATCGAGCACGGCATCCGCCTGGGCCTGCCGCGTGTCGAGGCCGGAGCCCAGGGGCAACACAAGATCGCCCGCGGCTACCTGCCCAGCCCGGTCTATTCGGCCCACTGGATCGCCGACCCCGCCCTGCGCGACCCCGTCGCCCGCTATCTGGAGCGCGAGCGCGAGGCGGTCGACGCCGAAATAGCGATGCTGACCGACGAGTTCTCGCCGTTTCGCGAGGAGCGTTAGCCCAGCTTGGTCTCGGCGACCTTGTCCTTGTAGTCCTTCTTGGGATCGCGCCCGAGCAGCATCTTCAGGCCCGCGAACAGGCTGTTCTCGTTGAGCCAGATCTGGGCGTCGCCGGCGTCGAAGCGCAGCAGGCGGATCTTGGGATCGTCCTTGCCCTCGAACCAGGCGGCGACGAAGGGATTCCACAGGCGATCGATCGTGGCGCGATCGGTGTCGACGACCAGATCGCCCTCGACCGAGGCGAACAGGTCGTGGCCCTTGGAGGCGAAGTGCAGGACGGCATCCTTCTGGCTGGTCAGCTCCGCCACCAGATCGCTTTCGGACGAGGTGAAGAACCAGATCGGGCCGCCGTCGTCGTCCTCGATCAGGGCCGTCAGCGGCTGGGCGCGGCCGCCCTCGACGCCGACCAACCCGACCATGGCCGTGCGATCGGACTTCAGGGACTTCCAGAACTTGGCGGCGAGCTCGGCTTCCTTGGACATGCGTCTTCCTCCGTTGGGCCTAAGCCAACGAAGGGGGCGGCCGAGCGTTCCGCGCGGCGTCAGGATCGCTGGAAGGCGGCCTTCAGCAAGGCCCGAACCTCGTCGTCCACATCGGTCGGCGAGGCCAGCGGCAGCTTGGCCTTCAGGCGCTCGGACCAGCTTTCGTTCCTCGGCTCCAGCAGGCGAGGGGAAGCGTCGGGCCCCACCGCCAACCCCAGCACCGCCGTCCCGCCCTTGACCGGCTTGGCGGCGGCGAACTGGAATTCGCGGGACCAGGCGCTGTAGGTCTTGCGCTGGCCGGTGACCAGGCCGTCGAAGTCGGCGACGGCCGCCTCCAGGGCTTCGAGGATCGCCTTCGAGGCCGGGTCGGTCCACAGGGCCGCGCGCGCCTCGTCGGGCTGGTCCCAGGTCATGCGCTCGGACGGGAAGGCCGCCGACAGCACATAGCTGGCGCGGTTCTGGCCCAGGCCGTGGTTCGCCTTGAGCCAGCCGAGCTGGGCGCGGGGCTTGGTCTCGGGGCAGCTCCTGGCGATCGCGACCCACTCCTCCAGGCTCTTGCCGGTCTCGCGCTCGAGGCCCTCCTGGACCGAGGCGAACCACTTCTTCTGGCGTTCGGTAAGATGCTCGGTCATGCGCGGAGGCCTGCGAAGTGATCGACCAGCTCGGCCAGCAGCCGGTCGCGGCCGCGGTCGGGGCGGTCCAGATGGACGAAGTGGCCGGCCCCGGCCAACGTCGCCGTCTTCACCGATGGTGAGCGGCCCGCATCGGCCGTGAAGGCGTCGAGATCGGCCTGCCGGCTCCAGAAATCGTGCTCCGAGCGCACCAGCAGGACCGGCGCGGTGATCGATCCGGCGTCGTACAGCCGCCGCCCGCAGGCTTGGTGGAAACTGTCCTCCAGCGCGCCCAGCGGCGCGCGGAACCGGGGCGGGTCGTGCCGGCGGCTGTCGGGATCGCTGGCCAGCACGGCCGACGCCAGGGCCTGGGCGACGGCGGGATCGCGCCAGGCGTCCTTGTTCTCGACCGGAATGTTGCGCTCCCAGACCCCGATCAGCGAGGCGGCGGGATACAGCGCGTAGCCGCCGGTCGCCGGATCGAAGCGCCGGGGCTGGCCGGGCTGGGCGACCGCCGAGCCGGGGCCCAGCATCGCGTGGACGTCCGAGCCGCCGTAGAGCGCGTTGATCGTCGCCAGGCCGGCGACGGCTTCGGGCCGCAGCGACGCGTAGAAGCCCGCCCACATCCCGCCCGTGGCCCAGCCGATCAGGCCGACCTGCCGGCTTCCGGTCCGCTGGGCGGCCAGTTTGCGGACGGCGTCGACGTCGCGGACCACCTCGAAGGCGCGCGACAGCGGGCGGCTCTCCTCCGGCGGCCGGTCCATGGCCGCGGGGCGCTGCGAGCCGCCATAGCCTCGGGCGTCCATTACATAGACGCGGCGGTTCAGGCGCTGGGCCAGGTCGCCGGCCAGCGAGCCGCCGGCGACCGGCAGGTCGAACGAGGCGGCGCCCGGGGCGCGAGCCCCGTGCAGCAGGATCAGCGGCGCGCCCCGCGCGGAGGCCGGCCGCACCTCGCGCACATGCAGGCGGACGCCGTCGTCGGCGGTGGTGAACAGCTCTTCGCGATGCAGGGTTTTGGGGGCGGCCAGGGCCGGTTGGGCAAGGCCGACGGCGGTCGCGGCCGCCAGCAAGTCCCGCCGCGTCGGGCTCGTGGTCATTTGCGCGCCCCTCCCGGTTTGCTAGGTACGGTTTCGATCACGCCGGAGACGATCATGAGCCTTCACGGAAGCTACGACGCCGACAACATCTTCGCCAAGATCATCCGCGGCGAAATCCCGGCCGTGAAGGTGTTCGAGGACGACCAGGTCCTGGCCTTCATGGACGTGTTCCCGCAGTCGCGCGGCCACGTGCTGGTGGTCTCCAAGACCAGCCAGGCCCGCAACCTGCTGGAGGCCGAGACCAAGACCCTGGGCCGGTTGATCGGGGCCGTGCAGAAGATCACCCAGGCCGTGACCACGGCCCTGAAGCCCGACGGCGTGGTGGTGACCCAGTTCAACGGCGCCCCGGCCGGCCAGACGATCTTCCACCTGCACTTCCACGTCATCCCCCGCTATGAGGGCGAGGCGCTGGGACGGCACGGCGAAGGCATGGCCGATGTCGAGGAGCTGAAGGTTCTGGCGGAAAAGATCTCGGCGGCGCTGTGACGCGCTCCGCCGCGGGCGGCTAGGAGCCCAGCTTGATGATCGCGGTAGCCAGGCCGACGACGGCCGTCACGCCGCCCATCAGGGCGAAGCTCTGAAAGCGGAGCTTGTCGTTCAGTTCGACCAGGATCTGGGTCTTGGTTATGGCCAGGTCCGCCTTCAGAGCCTGGATATCCATTTTGGTCGCATGGGCCAACTCGGCGAGGTCGGCCTTCGTCGCCGTGTCAGCTTTCGTGGCGGTCTCGGCCTTCGTGGCCAGGCCGCTGATATCCGGGAACTGCGCCGTTGACTGCACCAGTTCCACGATCGCTTCCGCCGCACGCTCTTCCAGCCCCGCGTCGCGGAGGCGTTTGGTGGCGCTGAGCGTGTCGAAGGCGACGTTCATGCGATCAACCTTATCGCGTGTTCCTGTTTTGTCCAGTCGTGATTGGAGAGCGCCTGAAAAGCAAAGAGGCCCGGATCGCTCCGGGCCTCTCGCTGTTTCGTCTATCCGACCAGGCTATTCGGCCAGGGCCGGTTCGGCTTCGTCCTCGGACTTGGGAGCCTTGCCGGGCTTTTCCGGATTGCTCTCGATCTCGAAGTCGATCTTGCTGTCCTTGAGCACCACCTTGACGTGGCCGCCGCGGACCAGACGTCCGAACAGGATGTCGTCGGCCAGCGGCTTCTTGATGTGCTCCTGGATGACCCGCGCCAGGGGGCGCGCGCCGTAGAGCTCGTCGAAGCCGTTCTTGGCCAGCCAGTCGGCCGCGTCGTCGCTGAGCGAGATCGTCACGTTCCGGTCGGCCAGCTGGACTTCCATCTGCAGGACGAACTTCTGCACGACCTGACGGATGATCGCCGGCGTCAGCGGCTTGAAGGCCACCACCGCGTCGAGGCGGTTGCGGAACTCCGGCGTGAACAGGCGCTTGAGGGCGGCCTCTTCTTCACCGACCACCTTGTCGCGGCCGAAGCCGATGGACTGGCGTTGAGCGTCCGAAGCCCCGGCGTTGGTGGTCATGATCAGGATGACGTTCCTGAAGTCGACCTTCTTGCCGTTGCTGTCGGTCAGCACCCCGTGGTCCATGACCTGGAGCAGGATGTTGTAGACGTCCGCGTGGGCCTTCTCGATCTCGTCCAGCAGCACCACGGCGTGCGGGTGCTGGTCGACGGCGTCGGTCAGCTGTCCGCCCTGATCGTAGCCGACATAACCGGGGGGAGCCCCGATCAGGCGGCTGACGGTGTGGCGCTCCATGTACTCCGACATGTCGAAGCGGATCATCTCGATCCCGAGCGTCGAGGCCAGCTGCTTGGCGGCTTCGGTCTTGCCGACGCCGGTCGGGCCGCTGAACAGGTAGCTGCCGATCGGCTTGTCCGGGTCGCGCAGACCGGCCCGGGCCAGCTTCATGGCCGAGGACAGCTGCAGCAGCGCCTCGTCCTGGCCGAACACGGCGCGCTTCAGGTCCGCTTCCAGTTCGCGCAGGGACTCGGTGTCGGACTTGGAAACCGACTTGGGCGGGATGCGGGCGATCTTGGCCACGACGGCCTCGATCTCCTTGACGCCCAGGACCTTCTTGCGGCGGCCTTCCGGCAGCAGCATCTGGCCCGCGCCCGCTTCGTCGATCACGTCGATCGCCTTGTCGGGCAGCTTGCGGTCGGTGATGTACTTGGCCGACAGCTCAACGGCGACCTTGAGGGCCTCGTTGGTGTACTTCAGCTTGTGGAAGTCCTCGTAGTAGCTCTTCAGCCCCTTGAGGATCTTGATGGTGTCTTCCACCGTCGGCTCGTTGACGTCGATCTTCTGGAAGCGACGGACCAGGGCCCGATCCTTCTCGAAGTGCTGACGGAACTCCTTGTAGGTGGTCGAGCCCATGCACCGCAGGGTGCCCGAGGCCAGGGCCGGCTTCAGCAGGTTCGAGGCGTCCATCGCCCCGCCCGATGTGGCGCCGGCGCCGATCACCGTGTGGATCTCGTCGATGAACAGCACCGCGTTGGGGTGGTTCTCGAGTTCCTTGACCACCTGCTTGACGCGTTCCTCGAAGTCGCCGCGATAGCGGGTGCCGGCCAGCAGCGCGCCCATGTCGAGCGAGTAGATGGTGGCTTCCGCCAGGACTTCGGGGACCTGGTGGGTGATGATCTTGCGGGCCAGGCCCTCGGCGATGGCGGTCTTGCCGACGCCGGGTTCACCCACCAGAAGCGGGTTGTTCTTGGTCCGACGGCACAGGATCTGGATCGCGCGTTCGACTTCGTTCGCGCGGCCGATCAGCGGGTCGACCTTGCCCTGGCGGGCCTTCTCGTTGAGGTCGACGCAGTAGGCTTCGAGGGCCTCGCCGCCGGTCTTGGCGTTGGGCTTCTCGACGTCTTCCTCGACCGCCGCGCCCTTGGCTTGCTTGGGCTCGGAGGCGCCCGCCTTCTTGGCGATGCCGTGGGCGATGAAGTTCACCGCGTCGTAGCGGGTCATGTCCTGCTCTTGCAGGAAGTAGGCGGCGTGGCTCTCGCGTTCCGAGAAGATGGCGACCAGCACGTTGGCGCCGGTCACTTCTTCGCGACCCGAGGACTGGACGTGAATCACGGCGCGTTGGATCACGCGCTGGAAGCCGGCGGTCGGCTTAGCGTCGTCCTCGTCGTCGACGACCAGCGAGGCCAGTTCGACGTCGAGATAGTTCACGAGGCTCTTCTTCAGAGCGTTGAGGTCGACATCGCAGGCCCGCATGACGCCGGCCGCGTCGTCGTCGTCGGTGAGCGACAGCAGCAAGTGTTCTAGCGTGGCGTACTCGTGCTTGCGCTGATTGGCGTAAGCGACGGCGCGATGCAGGGATTCTTCAAGTGGGCGCGAAAAAGAGGGCAAGGGAGGCTCCTCAATCCTTTTCCATGGTGCACTGCAGTGGGTGCTGATGCCTGCGCGCCGAGTCGATCACTTGCGCGACCTTGGTCTCGGCAACTTCGTAGGTGAAAACGCCGCAAACGCCGACGCCATGTTGATGAACGTGCAACATGATCCGGGTCGCATCTTCGCGCGACTTGTTGAAGAAACGTTCAAGTACGTAAACGACGAACTCCATCGGAGTATAGTCGTCATTCAAGATCAGTACGCGATACAGCGAAGGCTTTTGCGTCTTCGGCTTCACTTCCGTGATCACCGAAGAGCCCGCGCCGTTGTTTTGTCCGCCTTGCTTTCGCTCGGCCATTGACCGCTCTCTCCCGGCGGGCCGAACCACCCGCCTTACATGGATTAGATATGGAAACGCGGCAGCATTGGAAGGGGCTGCCGCGCGGCTGCGCCGCTTTAACACAGGGGCGCCGCGCAAAGTGGCTTACCGCTTGGGATAGCGGCGATGGGGACAGGTTGGTTGCCTGGGGTGAAGCGGGGAGATGGTGCGGTTTTCGCGCCACGCAAGGGGCGGGGAGGGCCGCGCGGGGCGACTCAGTAGAGCTGGCGCGGCGAACACTTGCCCCCTCCGCGCCTGCGGCGCTCCTCCCCCAGAGGGGGAAGAGGAACCGCGCTCGGCGTCCTCCGCCCCCTATGGGGGCGGACAGACCGCGAAGCGGTCAGGTGGGGGCAAGTGGGTGAGCCTCGGCGACTACCCCAGCTTCACCAGCATCTTCCCCAGGTTCTCGCCCTTGAAGAGCTTGATGAAGGCGTCGGGCGCGCGCTCGACGCCTTCCTCGATCGTCTCGTTCCACTTGATCTTGCCCGACGAAATCCAGCCGGCCATGTCGGCGATGAACTGCGGCGCCAGATCGTAGTGGTTGGAGACGATGAAGCCCTCCAGCTTCAGGCTCTTGCCGACGATCTGGGCGATGTTCCATGGGCCGGTCGGCTTTCCGGTTTCGTTATATTGCGAGATCATCCCGCACACGGCGAAGCGGGCGAAGGTGCGGGCCGAGTTGAGGGCGGCTTCCAGGTGCACGCCGCCGACGTTCTCGAAATAGACGTCGATGCCCTTGGGCGCGGCCTTCTCAAGTTCGGCCACCACGTCGGGCGTGGCCTTGTAGTCGATCACGTGGTCGACGCCGATGCTCTTGAGGAAAGCGACCTTTTCCGGCCCGCCGGCCGAGCCGATCACCGTGTGGCCCTTCAGCTTGGCGATCTGGCAGACCACCGAGCCCACGGCGCCGGCGGCGGCCGAGACGAACACCACGTCGCCCTCCTTCAGGGCCGCGATCCGCAGCAGGCCGACATAGGCGGTCAGGCCGGGCATGCCGGCCACGCCCAGGAAGGCCTGGGGCGGCAGGCCGTGGGTGTCGATCTTGGTGACCGAGCCCATGCCGCCGGCGGCGATGGCCTTGGGCGAGACATTGAACGCCTCGCGCCAGCCGAACATGGTCGAGACGATGTCGCCGGGCTTGAAGTCCGGATCGTTCGACGCGGTGACCTCGCCGATCGCGCCGCCCTGCAGCGCCTTGCCCAGCTCGAACGGCGGGACATAGCTTTTCCGGTCGCTCATCCGGCCGCGCATGTACGGATCGACCGACATCCACAGGTTCTTGACCTGGATCTCGCCGTCGCCGGGCGCGCCGACCTCGACGCTGGCCAGTTCGAAGTTCTCCTGCGCGGGAACGCCCACCGGACGGCTCTTCAGACGGATTTCGCGCGACGTGACCATGGTTGTTTCTCCCAGCCCTCGCGATCGAGGTGCGTTGTTTAAACGAACGTTTAGCTTGGACTGGCGCGCGGCTCCAGTGCTTCCCGCGCGAAAGCGAACACGATAGACACCCGCCATGACCCAGGATGTTCTGAAAGCGGGCGTCATCGGCGCCGGCGTGTTCGGCGGCTACCACGCCAAGAAGTATGTCGAGCTGGACGGCGTCGAGCTCGTCGCGGTGTTCGATGTCGACCTGGCGCGGGCCAAGGCCCTGGCCGAACCGCTGGGCGCCCAGGCCTTCGACGACCAGGCCGCCTTCCTGGCCGCCGTCGACGTGGTCACCGTCGCCACTCCGGCCGTGCATCACGCCAAGGCCGGCCTGGCGGCGCTGAAGGCCGGCAAGCCGGTCTATTCCGAAAAGCCCCTGGCCGTCACGCCGGACGACGCCGACGCCCTGGTCGCCGCCGCCGCCAAGGCCGGCGTGCCGCTGGCCTGCGGCCACCAGGAACGCGTGGTGTTCCAGGCCATGGGCCTGCTGGACATCCCCGAGCAGCCGCTGCGTCTAGAGGCCGTCCGCCGGGGCACGCCCTCGGACCGCAATCTCGACGTCTCGGTGGTGCTGGACCTGATGATCCACGACATCGACCTGGCCCTGGCCCTGTGCGACGGCGAGCCCGTGGCGGTGGAAGGCGAGGGGGCGATCACCCGCTCCACGTCACTCGACTGGGTCAAGGCCGAGGCCACCTTCGACAACGGCTTCACCGCCGTGTTCGACAGCTCGCGCGTGGCCGAGGCCCGCGAGCGGACGATGAAGGTGGTCTACCCCTCGGGCGAGGTCGAGATCGACTTCCTGGCGCGGACCTTCCGCAACACCACGCCGTTTCCGCTGATCGAGGACTTCAACGACACCCCGGCCGGCAAGGACCCCCTGGGCCAGAGCGTCGCCGGCTTCCTGAAAGCCGTGCGCGGCGAGGCGCCGCGCCCGGTGGTCACCGGCGAGGAAGCGGCCCGAGCGCTGGACCTGGGCCTGGCCGTGGAGCAGGCGGCGGGCGGCTAGGGCGTCACGATCTCGGCCACGAAATCCACGAACGCCCGCACCTTGGCGGCCGGCAGATGGCGCGACGGATAGAGCGCGTACAGCGGGAAGGTCTCGCCCGGCCAATCGGGGAACAGGTCGACCAGGTCGCCGCGCGCGATCAGGTCCTGCACGCCGATCGCCTTGACCCGCGCCACGCCCACGCCCGCCAGGCAAGCGCCCATCAGCGCCCCCACCTCGTTGACCGCCAGCCGCCCCGAGGTGGGGACGGTGAAGGCCTCGCCGTTCTTCTGGAACACCCAGGGCAGGGGCTCGCCGGTCTGGGCGTGGCGCATCTGGATGCAGGCGTGGCTTTCCAGGTCCCGCGGATGGGCCGGTCGACCGCGTCTGGCCAGATAGGCCGGCGCGGCGAGGGTGGCGGTGCGGGTCTCCAGCAGCTTGCGCGCCACCAGGGACGAGGCCGGCGGCTCGCCGAACCGGATCGCCACGTCGAAACCCTCGCCGACCAGGTCGCCCAGCTGGTCGCGGGCCATCAGCTCCAGCGAGAGGTCGGGATAGCGCTCGAGAAACCGGTCCAGATGCGGCGCCAACAGCAGGCGGGCGAAGAAGGCGTCGACATTCACCCGCAGCCGGCCACGCACGGCCGTGGCCGCGCCGGCGGTCTGGGCGACCACGTCCTCGATGCCGGTCAGCAGCGGGCCGATCTCGGCATAGAGCCGGCGGCCCTCGTCGGTCAGGGCCAGGGAGCGGGTGGTGCGGTCCAGCAGGCGCACGCCGATCCGCTGCTCCAGCCGGGCCAGGGCGCGGCTGACGCCGGAGGCCGACAGGCCCAGCACATCGGCGGCCTTGGCGAGGCTGCCGCTTTCCACGATCGCCGCCAGCACCCCGACGTTCGCAACGAGCCGTCCATCGAACGCCATCAAACCATCCATGACTGAAAGTCACTAATGATGTGACTTAAGCGCGTTTTCCGCAAGACAGAGCAGGGCGTATATGTCCTGCGCGACATTGAGAAGGAGCGCGCCATGTACGTCATCACGGGGATCACCGGTCGGGTCGGAGGGGCTGTCGCCCGCACCCTCCTGGAGGTCGGCCAACCGGTTCGCGCGGTGGTGCGCGACGCCGCCAAGGTCGCGGCGTGGGCCGAGCGCGGCTGCGAGGTGGCGGTCGCCGCCATGGACGACGCGGCGGCCCTGTCCCAGGCCTTCGCGGGCGCGGAGGCGGTCTTCGTACTGCCGCCGCCGTGCTTCGATCCCGCGCCCGGCTTTCCCGAAGCCCGCGCCTTTGTGGACGCCGCCCGCGCGGCCCTGGAGGCGGCGCGTCCGGACCGGGTGGTGTGGCTGTCGACCGTGGGCGCGCAAGCCCGGCAACCCAACCTGCTCAGCCAGCATGGATTGATGGAGGCCGCGCTGGAGGGCCTGGACCTGCCGCTGACGATCCTGCGGCCGGCCTGGTTCCTGGACAATGTCGCGTGGGATGTCGCCCCGGCTCGCGAGACCGGGATGATCGGCGGCTTCCTACAACCGCTGGACCGCGCCATCCCGATGGTGGCCGCCGCCGACGTCGGCCGCGTCGCCGCCGAACTGCTGCAAGAGCCTTGGTCGGGACGGCGGATCGTCGAGCTTCAGGGGCCGCGCTCGGTGAGCCCAGACGACATCGCCGCCGCCTTCGCCCGTGCTTTGGGACGCGACGTCCGGACCGAGGCCGTGCCGCGCGAGACCTGGGGCGCGCTGTTCCGCAGCCAGGGCATGGTCGATCCCCAACCCCGGATCCAGATGCTGGACGGCTTCAACGAGGGTTGGCTGATCTTCGAGGCGCCGGAGCACGAGGTGCGGCGGGGCGCCACCGACCTGGACGCGGTGGTCCGCGCCCTGGTCTAGCGCGGCGCCACCTTCACCAGCACCACGTCGTTGGCCCGCATGGTCACCGCGACGCTGGCGGCACCGGACTTGCCGACGGTCAGGGCCCGCGTCTCGGGCTTGTCCACGGTCAGGGCGTTCAGGTCGCGCACCTGCTGCTCGGTCAGGGTCTTGGGCGAGCCCAGCTCCAGATAGGCGGTATAGGCGTCGTTGGCCTTGAAGCCGGTGCGGAAGATCTGGACGTCGTAGCGGCCGGGCTTGAGGCCCTTGAGGTCGAGGCTCACCGGTTCGACGTCCAAGGTCGGCTGGACCTTGGTGTAGTAGGGCCGGTTGCTGACCGCCTGGACCGGCTGACGGAAGGCCCAGACCAGGGCCTGGACGCCGCCGTTGTCGGCCGTGGCCCAGGTCTCGGCGTCGGCGACCTTCACGGCCTTGTCGCCCAGCTGGTTCAGGTACTTGTAGGCGAACCAGGCCGGCTTGCGGATCCCCTGCGGGTTCATCAGGCCGAACCCGCCCTCGAACGGCGCGGTCGGCGGGCCGGGCTCTTCGAACAGGTCGCTGTAGGTCCAGTAGCTCATGCCCTGCAGCAGGCCCTCGGAGGCCTTCAGCTTGGACAGGATGTAGGGTGCGCTGACATAGGAGTCGTGCACCGGATCGCGCGGCGTGTAGCTGGTGCTCCATTCGGTGAAGTACAGCGGCAGGCCGGGCTTGGACGAGGCCTCGATCTCCTGGCGCACCCGGCGCACGTCGCCGACGATGGCGTCGGGCGAGGGCGACAGCTTGGTGTCGCTCTGGCCCTTCTCGTCCAGGAAACCGCCGTCGACGCCGTAGGTGTGGGTGGTGATGAAGTCGACCTCCGCGCCCGAGCCTTCGGCGTGCTTGATGAACTCCGGCGTCCAGGCCGCGCCGGCCGTCGACGGACCGCCGACCTTCAGCGCCGGGTCGATCGCCTTGATGGTGCGGGCGGTGATGTCATAGAGCTCGAAATAGGCCTTCTGGTCGGCCTTCTCCCAGAAGCCGTCGAGGTTGGGCTCGTTCCAGACCTCGAAGTACCAGCTGCGCACCTCGGCCTGGCCGTAGCGCTGCTGGACGTGCCGGACGAAGGCGTCGACCAAGCCCGCCCATTGTTTCGGATCGGGGTGGGACGTGTTGCCCTTCCACCAGAAGATCGTCTGGTTCGAGCTCTTCATCGCGTCGGGCGTGAAGCCCAGCTCGACGAACGGCTTGATCCCCATCTTCAGCAGGCGGTCGTACAGTTCGTCGATCTTGGTCCAGTCATAGACCGGTTGGCCGTCGACGACGCGATAGGTCCCCAGCACGTCGTGGAAGATGGCGTGGAAGCGGACATAGCGGAAACCCAGCTCGTCGCGGGCGGTCTTCAGCTGGCCCAGGCTGTCCTCGCGCAGCAGGGTGCCCGGATAGTCCGAGCCGACCGACAGGTCGTAGAAGCGGTCGCGCGGCGTGGTCGGGGCCGAGGCGTCGATGGCGATGTGGCGAACGGCCGGCTTGCCCTGCCCACCCTGAGGAGCGGCGGCGGCGGACCCCGCCAGCAGGGCGACAAAGGCCGAAGACAGGAGCGCGCCGCGCAGGCCGGCCGTGAAGGTCCTGGTGAGGTTCGTCTTCATGGCGGCGGATCCCTTCCTCGCGCCCTCGTTTTCGGGGCGGTGTTGCTGGGAGCGGTACCATCATTCCCGCCGCGCCGTACACCCCGTCGGAGTCGGGCAGGGAAGGGGTCTGATCATGCGCGGCGGCCGCGCCGACGCGAACCGTTCGCAATGAAACGAGCGTCCGGTGGCCGATTTCCGGCAAAAACTCGGCGTCGAACCCTTCCGTCGGGCTCCCAGCTGAGCTAACCACGGCGCACTATTTGGAAGGCGTACATCATGACCAAGAAACCCGACGGCACCTGGGACAAGTCGCAACTCCCGAGCCGGCATGTAACCGAAGGGCCGGCCCGCGCGCCGCACCGCTCGTATTACTACGCCATGGGTCTTGGCACGCGCGAGATCGCCCAGCCGTTCGTGGGCGTCGCCTCGTGCTGGAACGAGGCGGCGCCGTGCAACACCGCCCTGATGCGCCAGGCCAACGCCGTGGCCAAGGGCGTCAAGGCGGCCGGCGGCACCCCGCGCGAGTTCTGCACCATCACCGTCACCGACGGCATCGCCATGGGCCACGAGGGCATGCGCAGCTCGCTGGTCAGCCGCGACGTGATCGCCGACTCCGTCGAGCTGACCATGCGCGGCCACGGCTATGACGCCCTGGTCGGCGTCGCCGGCTGCGACAAGAGCCTGCCGGGCATGATGATGGCCATGCTGCGCCTGAACGTGCCCAGCGTGTTCCTGTACGGCGGTTCGATCCTGCCCGGCCGCTTCCAGGGCCGCGACATCACCGTGATGGACGTGTTCGAGGGCGTCGGCGCCCACGCGGCCGGCACGATGGACGCGGCCACCCTGTGCGAGCTGGAGCAGCACGCCTGCCCGTCGGACGGCGCCTGCGGCGGCCAGTTCACCGCCAACACCATGGCCTGCGTGTCGGAAGCCATCGGCCTGGCCCTGCCGCTGTCGTCGGCCCTGCCGGCCCCGTATCTCGACCGCGACCAATATGCCGTGGCCTCGGGCGAGGCGGTGATGCGGCTGATCGAGCAGAACATCCGCCCGCGCGACATCTGCACCCGCAAGGCGTTCGAGAACGCCGCCGTCGTCGTCGCCGCCACCGGCGGTTCGACCAACGGCGCGCTGCACCTGCCGGCCATGGCCCACGAGTGCGGCATCGAGTTCACGTTGAAGGACGTGGCCGAGATCGCCGCCCGCACCCCCTATATCGCCGACCTGAAGCCCGGCGGCCGTTACGTGGCCAAGGACATGGGCGAGGCCGGCGGCGTGCCGATGCTGCTGCGCACCCTGCTGGACGCCGGCCTGCTGCATGGCGACTGCATGACCGTCACCGGCAAGACCCTGGCCGAGAACCTGGAGAACGTGGTCTGGCGCGAGGACCAGGACGTGATCCGTCCGGTTTCGGCTCCGCTGTCGCCGACCGGCGGTGTCGTGGGCCTGTGGGGCTCGCTGGCTCCCGACGGCGGCATCGTCAAGGTGGCTGGCCTCAAGCACCAGGTGCACCGCGGTCCGGCCCGGGTGTTCGACGGCGAAGCCGCCTGCTTCGAGGCGGTGTCGAACCGCGACTACAAGGAAGGCGACGTCCTGGTCATCCGCTACGAAGGCCCCAAGGGCGGGCCGGGCATGCGCGAGATGCTGTCGACCACGGCCGCCATCTACGGCCAGGGCGTGGAGAACATCGCCCTGATCACCGACGGCCGCTTCTCGGGCGCAACGCGCGGCCTGTGCATCGGCCACGTGGGTCCCGAAGCCGCCGTGGGCGGGCCGATCGCCCTGGTCCAGGACGGCGACATCATCAGCATCGACGCCACCAAGGGCACGATCGATCTCGAGGTCGAGGCCGATGAACTGGCCCGCCGCAAGGCCGCCTGGAGGCCGCGCGGCCACGACTACAACAGCGGCGCGATCTGGAAGTTCGCCCAGCTTGTGGGTCCGGCCTATCTGGGCGCCACGACCCATCCGGGCGCGGCGAAAGAGACCCACGTCTACGCTGACATCTGAAGCGGCGGGACGCACACTCACGACACGCTCTGGGCCAGGTTGGCTAGCGCCGAGGGGTGAGTGTGTGTCCCCCTTCCATCCGCCGCCCGGCCCAGGCCTCTGCCGTTATCCAGTAGAGATCGGCGTCCACCGCCTCGCGCCGAGCGGTCGGCGCCAGGGTCACGGTCCGCTCCAGGACCATGCCGAGTCGTTCACAGACCCTGCTCGACGGCGGATTGATCGTCTGCGGGGCCGAACAGACCCGGGCCAGCTTCAGCGTTCCGAACGCCTCGTCCAACGCCGCCGCCGCGCCTTCCGTGGCCAGGCCTTGGCCCCAGACGTCGGGATCGAAGCGCCAGCCGACCTCGACGGCGGGCAGCACCTCCGGCAGGAAGTGCGGGACCGAGAGCCCCACATAACCGACGACCCTGTCTGTGGCCCTCTCCGTCGCGATCCAGCACCCCAGGCGACAGGCGTCCCATTCGGCGATCTGGGCGTCGAGGAAGATCATGGTCTCGGCCCGCGTGAAGCCGCGACCATAGGGAAACCGCCAAACCTCCGGCTTTTCGAAGACGGCGCAAAGCGCGTCCAGATCGCTCCGCTGAAAGCGCCGCAACCGAAGTCGTGGGGTTTCCACGTCCGGGAGGGGCGCGGCGATCGTTGGGCATCCGATGGGGTTGGACATCGCAAGCCTTTCGGGGCGGACGCCTAGTCCTTCCGCCGCCGCTCGACCTCGCGGTTGAAGCGGTCTTCCAGGGCGACTTCGAACTCGCTGGGCGGGACGATGCGTCGGGCCATGTCCAGCGGACCGGGCGGGATGTTGTCGGCGAGCGGCCTGACCCGGGGGAGCGCGCCGGCCGGCGTGGCGATGGGCGCGATGTCCGCCGTGGTCTCGGCCAGGCTCGCCGCGCGCTCGGCGTCGCTGACGCGTCCGTCGTGATCGGTGTCGGCGGGGGCGAGAAGCAGGCGAGGGGCTTGCTGGGCGAGCGCCAGGCTGGGCGCGAGCAGGATCGCGCCGAAGACGAAAGCCGTGATGGGACGCGAAACGGACATCCGATCCTCCCGGAAGGCTTGAAAGCGGCGGCCGGGCGCCGCGCGGCCTATTTCTTGATCTTCTTGAAGTCCTTGTAGAACAGGTCTTCCGGCGGCCGATCCTCGGGCGCCGGGGCGCGGAAGTCGTTGGGGCGCGGCAGGCCCTGGTCGAACATCGTCCGGCGTCGTTCCACGGCCGCGGCCGAGCGGGCCGAAGCGGTCAGGCGGACCGGAACGATCACGTCCCGATCCCGGTCGAGCCAGGCGGCGGCTTCCTCGGTGCTGACCACGCCGTCGCGATCGGTGTCGGCTGGGATAAGCGCCAGCGGTTGCGTCGCGGCCAGGGCCGGAGCGGCGCAGCAGACAGCGAGGGCGGCGGCGAGAACCAAGCGCATCGATCGTGACTCCCAAGGCTCGCCAAGCAGGCCAGCAAGGCATTTGGCCGGTCAAACGCGCGAGGAGTCAATCGGGCAGCGGACGGTCCCGAGCCTTCCTCACCGCGCGGGCTTGGGCGCGCTGTCGAGAAACTTTCGGGTCAGAACGGGATCCCACTGGGCGTGGAGGTTGACGCCCCAGTTCAAGGCGACCGGCTGGTCGGGTCCGGCGAGCCTGAGGGCCCTGCGGCCGTCCAGAGACATCAAGGGTGTCGGAGCCTCATCGGCGACCGCGGTCTCGAAGCGCGCCTTGCTGGTGTAGATCGCAAGGGCGTTGCGTCCGTCGGCGAGCTTGACCGACCAGACGTTCACCTGTCCGTCCTTGAGGTCCGGAAAGCGCGTGGCCGTCTCCTCGTCGATCCGGACATAGACCCTGGATCGCAGCAAGGCCTCGCCCACGGCGGCTTCCGTCTCGGGCGTGGGATGATCGGCGAAGGTGACCAGGGCGCGCTCGAGGTCGTTCTCGGGCGTGATGAAGGGCTGGCCGGAGGCCTTGGCTTCTTGACGAAGGCTGGGCTTGCAGGCCGGCGCGATCGCCGCCACCAGCACCGAGATCGCCATGACGGCGGCCCGCTTGATCATCTCGCCCCTCACGAAAGCTTAGTCGTCCAGGTCGAACGGCAGCTCGTCCTGGTCGTTCCTGGGCGGACGCGAGGCCTTGGAGACCGGCTTGTAGGTCTTTTCCGGGATCGGCGGGGGATCGTCGTCCCCCATCTCGCTTTCCCAGGGCGCTTCCGCCGGATCGGCGGTGGTGTCGATCTCGTCGAACAGCGGGGCCGTGGCGGTTGGACGGGCGGGCGCCGCCGCGCTGACCGCCTCGAGCGCGGGCGTGTAAGGCCTGGGCGCGGGTTCGGGCTCGACGGCGGGCGGCCGCGACTGGATGGCCGGTTCGGAGGCGGGCGCGGGCTTGGCCTTCGGGGCCAGCGGGCGGCGGACGATGGCGTCGGCGCGCAGCAGCCAGCGGTTGGCTTCCTGGATGGCGTCGGCCGGCGAGCGGCTCTCGCGGCGCTGCTGGTCGCCCTCCAGCCACAGGTCCAGCTCGAAGTCGGGATGGCGCGGATCGTCGAAGATCAGCTTCAGGCTCACCTGGCCGGCCTGCTGCACGATCTGGTCGATGGCCCGGCGCGGCTCGCCCCGGAACACCCGGCCGATCACTTGGCCGTCGACCGACAGCTCCGCGCCCATCAGCTCGTCGATGCGGTAGATCAGGCACCAGGCGCCGCTGTCCCAGGCCACGGCGGCCTGGTTGCTGGTGAAGTTGAAGCCCGCGCCGCGTCCGCGCCCCTTGGCGATGATCACGGTCTCGGGCGCGCCCTTCAGCACATGGCGCAGGGCGCGGCGGATCCGGCGCTCCTCGTCCATGAACCAGATGGCGGCGCTGCCCACGAAGGTCACCGCGGACGCCGACAAGGTCACGAGCAGCAAAAGACGCCAGAGTTCGCTCATGGGGCCAAATTAGCGAGAGTTCTGGATTCGGGACAGGGGGTCACGGCTTGGTCGTCGGTGGATGTCCGCAATCGGGGTCATTGTTGGGAAACAGCGATAGCTGCAGCGGAGGTCGCTTGCGATTGCTCGAGGTGGAGATCACCGCCGCGAAGTCGCGATCGCCGATCCGCACGCAATGGGTTTCCTGGCGGAACGCGCCGCCGGAGTCGCGAGAGCCGGGACCGCTGTCGAAGATCGTTCTCACCGGCCCCTGGGCGGCAAGCACGTCCAGAGCCATGGCGCGCAGGGCCTCGGCGTCGCCCAGTCCCACCTGCATATAGCAACCGGGGCCGCTTTTCTCCGTGACGACGATCCGTCCGGCCCCGGTCATGCGGTGGACGCCCCTGCCGTTGTCGCGGAGATAGCCGTTCGGGACGTCGGTCAAACGCCCGCCCGCCCGCGCGGCGGCCACGCATCCATGGGTCAGAGCGTAGCGCGCCGATTCCGTGGGCGAGGTGAGGGCGGAAAACGGTGGGGTCGGGCTCTTGGCCGGAGCATCGGCGGCGAAGGCGACCAGCAACAGACCCGTGAGCAGCATGGTGCAACTCCAATGTAAGTATGTGAACACTCACATTGGTGTGGTTCAAGGTCAAGCCGTATCCGGTCTCATCCGACCTAAAGGTTGAGCTGGGCCACCACCGGCACGTGGTCCGAAGGCTTTTCCTTGTCGCGTTCGTCGCGGTGGATCACGACGCCGGCCAGCTTGTCGGCCGCCTGGGGCGACAGCAGCAGGTGGTCGATGCGGATTCCCAGGTTCCGGGGCCAGGCGCCGGCCTGGTAGTCCCAGAAGGTGTAGCCGCCCGGCGTTCCGTCGACCTGCATGTAGGCGTCCGTGAAGCCCAGGTTCTTCAGGGCCCGGAACGCGCCCCGGCTTTCCAGGCGGAACAGGGCGTCGTTCACCCAGGCCTCGGGATTGGCCACGTCCTCGACCTCGGGAATGACGTTGTAGTCGCCGGCGATGACCAGCGGCTCCTCGAGCGCCAGCAGGCCTTGGGCGTGAGCATGAAGGCGCTTCATCCAGGCCAGCTTGTAGTCGAACTTCTCGGTGTCGACCGGATTGCCGTTGGGCAGGTAGATGCCGACCATCCGGAACGGCGTCGGCGCGGCGATCACCGCCTCGATGTAGCGCGACTGCTCGTCGATCTCGCCGTCAAAGAGGAAGGGCAGGCCCTTGCGCACATCCTCCATCGGGAACTTCGAGAGCATGGCCACGCCGTTGTAGGTCTTCTGGCCGTGGACGGCGACGTTGTAGCCCAGGCGCTCGAAGGCCTCGGTCGGGAACTTCTCGTCCAGGCATTTGATCTCCTGGAGCACGGCCACGTCGGGCGCGGCCGATTCGAACCACTCCAGGACTCTTTCCAGGCGAGCATTGACGGAATTGACGTTCCAGGTGGCGATGCGCATTGACGGCTCCAGTCGGCGGCGGGAGGCTAGGGCGCATGGCGAGCACGCTCAAGTCGGGGTTCCAGATTTCGCGACGCAACCGGCGCCTGTTGATGGTTCTGGCGACGCTGACCTGCTGCGCCATGGCCGTGGCGGGCGGGATCGGCGCGGTGTTCACGCCGCTGGTGTTCGACGCGCCCGGCTCGCTCCGTAACCCCGTCGCCTGGCTGGGCTTCGTGCTGGGCGCGGGGTTCTGGGTGGTCTGCCTGCTGGCCCCGCTGCTGGCCTGGATCGAATGGCGGCGCGGGCGCGAGCCGATCGCCTGGGCAGCCATGGCCGCGCCCGTGGCCTGGGCCGCCGCGACCCTGACGGTGCTGCAGTTCGTGCCGGCCTAAATCGAGAAGCTGACGCCGCAGCCGCAGCTGGACTTGGCGTTGGGGTTGCGCACCCGGAATTCGGCGCCGGCCAGTTCGTCGACGAAATCGATCTCCGAGCCCTTCAGCAGGGCCAGGGAGATCACGTCCACCAGGGCCGCGGCCCCGTCGCGCTCGACCTTCAGGTCGTCGGGCTCGGCGCTGTCGACCAGATCGAACCGGTACTGGAATCCCGAGCAGCCGCCCCCGTCGACGGCGACGCGCAGCATCACCGGATGGCCCTCGGCCGCCGAGATCGTGTGGAGCCGGCGGGCGGCGTTGGAAGAAAGCGTTACGGCTGTGTCGGTCATGGCTGTGGAAAACCCGTGCTTGGCCTATATGAGGGTGTCCGCGCCCCAGGGAAAGGGGGCGATCAGCAAAGGCCCCCCATGTCGTCGACTCCCTTCTTCGTCCAGCGCGCCCCCTATGCCGAGGATCCGGCCAAGTCCCGGGGCCGCCGCTTCCAGGAAGACGAGAGCCGCACGCGCACCCCGTTCGCCCGCGACCGCGACCGCATCATCCACACCTCGGCCTTTCGCCGGCTGAAGGAAAAGACCCAGGTGTTCGTCGCCCACGAAGGCGACAACTTCCGCACCCGCCTGACCCATTCGCTGGAAGTGGCGCAGGTGGCGCGCTCGCTGGCGACCGCCCTGGGGCTGGACAGCGACCTGGCCGAGACCATCGCCCTGGGCCACGACATCGGCCACCCGCCGTTCGGCCACGCCGGCGAGGACGAGCTGCAGGCCTGCATGAAGGCGTTCGGCGGCTTCGACCACAACGTCCAGACCTTCCGCGTCGTCACCGAACTGGAGCGTCGCTATCCGGACTTCCACGGCCTGAACCTGACCTGGGAGACCCTGGAAGGGATCATCAAGCACAACGGCCCGGTGACCGAGAAGCTGGGCAAGCCGTCCTGGAAGGCGATCTCCAAGTACGACAGCGAGTACAAGCTGGGCCTGAACACGTGGGCTTCGGCGGAAGCGCAGGTCGCGGCCCTGGCCGACGACATCGCCTACAACAACCACGACGTCGACGACGGGGTCGAGGCGGGGCTGTTCACCCTGGACGAGCTGATGGACGTGCCGCTGATCGGTCCGATCCTGGCGGCCGTCCGCAGCGAGCGTCCGGACTTGGACCTGCGCCTGACGCGGCTGGAGGCCGTGCGCCGGATGATCGGGGCCATGGTCGACGACGTGATGGGCGAAACCCTGCAGCGCGCCGCCGCCACCGGCGTGCAGTCGGCCGAGGACGTCCGCAACTTGGATCACGCCCTGGTCGCCTTCTCGCCGGACATGGCCGAGGACCTGGCCCGGCTGCGCCAGTTCCTGCACGCGCGGATGTACCGCCACTGGAAGGTCAACCGCACGCGCAGCCAGGCGCGCCGCATTCTGGCCGAGATGTTCGGTCTGTTCTTGGCCGAGCCCGACGTCCTGCCGTCGGAATGGTTCGCCCGATCGCGGAACCGCGACGAGGCCGGCCGCGCCCGCGTCGTGTGCGACTACATCGCGGGCATGACCGACCGTTTCGCCATCGAAGAGCACCGGAAGTTGTTTCAGCTGGATGTCTGGAACTAAACCGACGCTCGGGGGCGGTTCTGGGTAGGCTCGGGCTCCGATAAACTATGTCGGCGCGTGGCCGATTCGCTGTGAGCGATCCCGCGCGTATGAATTCTGGAGCCTCGACGCGAATGTCCGATCCCCACCGCGGCGCCTATACGCCGCCCACCGATGCGCCTCTGTCGTTCGACGCGCGTCAGCCTGTTCGCGGCTCGCGGCCCCTGCCCATGACCCTGATCATCAGCGCCGTGGTGCTGGCGACCCTGGTGGTCGCGGTGCTGCTGATCTATCGCGGCGGCGTGCGCGGCCCCAACGAGCCGCCGCGCACGGTGGGAGAGCCCGTCGCCGCGATGAAGACCGCGCCGCCGGCCGGGACCGCCCAGCCGACCGATCCGGCTTCGGGCCTGCAGATCTACAAGAACGAGACCCCCGAGGCCTCGCCGACCTTCGCCGCCAAGCCGGAAGAGCCGCTGGCCCGTCCGCCCGCGCCGGCCCCGACGGCCCCGGTCCAGACCGCGACCCTGCAGCCGGCCAAGCCCGCGCCGACCGGCCCCAGCGCGCCGGTCTCGGCCGTGCCGGCCAAGCCCGCCGGCAAGCCGCAGACGATCGAAGGCCTGGCCACCGCCGCCGTCTCGCCCCGCGCGACGACCCCGGTCGCGACCAAGCCCGCCGCCGTTCCGGCCCCCGCGGCTTCGGCCGGTGGTCCGGCGAGCGTGCAGATCGGCGCCCTGTCCTCGACCGCCCTGGCCGACAAGGCCTGGTCCGACGCCGCCCGCATCGCGCCGGGCATGGCCGCGGGCAAGGGCAAGCGGGTCGAGGCGATCGACAAGAACGGCGCCACGCTCTACCGCACCGCCGTGACCGGCTTCGCCAGCCGCGCGGAGGCCAAGGCCTTCTGCGACGCCCTGACCGCCGCCGGCAAATCCTGCTTCGTGAAATAAGGGAGCAGGGCGCTTGGCCAGCATCTCCGCCGCTATCCTCGGCTGCGCCGGGACCACCCTGACGGCGGAAGAAGCCGCGTTCTTCCGGGACGTGAAGCCGTGGGGCTTCATCCTGTTCAAGCGCAACATCGCCGACCCGAACCAGGTCCGGGCCCTGACGGCGGCGCTGCGCGAGACGGTGGGCCGTCCCGACGCCCCGATCCTGATCGACCAGGAGGGCGGTCGCGTCGCCCGGCTCGGCGAACCCCACTGGAAGAAGTACCCGCCTGGCCGCGCCTATGGCGAGATGGTGGCTAACGACCCGCTGGTCGCCCGTGAGGTCACTCGCCTGGGCGCGCGCCTGATCGCCCACGACCTGCTGTCGCTGGGGATCAATGTCGACTGCGTGCCGGTGCTGGACGTGCCGGACCCGCAGGGCCACGAGATCATCGGCGACCGCGCCTATGGCGACACGCCCGAGCAGGTGGCGACCCTGGGCCGCGCGGCGGCCGAGGGCCTGCTGGCCGGCGGCGTCCTGCCGATCATCAAGCACATCCCCGGCCACGGCCGCGCCATGAGCGACAGCCACCTGGAGCTGCCGGTGGTGAAGGCCAAGCTGGCCGAGCTGGACGCCCGCGACTTCGCGCCCTTCCGCGTGCTGTCGGACATGCCGATGGCGATGACCGCCCACGTCGTCTACACGGCCATCGACCGCAGCCGTCCGGCCACGACCTCGCGCAAGGCGATCAAGAAAATCATCCGCGAATCCATCGGGTTCGACGGGCTTCTGATGAGCGACGACCTGTCGATGAAGGCGCTGTCGGGCGACTTCAGGCAGCGCGCCAAGGACAGCCTGGCCGCCGGCTGCGACGTGGTCCTGCACTGCAACGGCGACATGGCCGAGATGAAGGCCGTGATGTCGGGCGTCGGCAAGCTGTCGCGGGAGGCCAAGCGCCGGGTGCAGGCGGTCATGGGCCGTCTGGTGAAGGTCCCCGAGCCGCTGGACGTCGCCGAGGCCCGGGCCCGCTTCGACGCGGCCTTTGACGGACGCTTTGCGTGAGCACGGGCTTCCAGCCCACGCTGGACTTCGAAGCGGCCAACGAGGCGGCCGAGGACGGCGCCGCGCTGGTCATCGATATCGACGGCTACGAAGGCCCGCTGCACGTGCTGCTGGCCCTGGCGCGCAGCCAGAAGGTCGACCTGCTGCAGCTGTCGATCACCAAGCTGGCCGAGCAGTACCTGGCCTTCGTCCAGCAGGCCCGCCGCGTGCGCTTCTCGCTGGCCGCCGACTACCTGGTGATGGCCGCCTGGCTGGCCTATCTGAAGTCGCGCCTGCTGCTGCCCAAGCCCGAGCGCCCCAAGGCCGAGGAGCCGCCGGCCGAGGAGATGGCCGCCCAGCTGGCCTTCCGCCTGGCCAAGCTGGACGTGATGCGCAAGGCCGTCGAGGCCCTGAAGGAACAGCCGACCCTCAAGCGCGACGTCTTCATGCGCGGCGATCCCGAGGCGGTGAAGATCGTCTCCTCGACCCGCTTCGAGGGCGACCTCTACGCCCTGATGACCGCCTACATCACCCAGCGAAAGCGCGAGCACGGCCGCCACTACGCCCCGCGTCCGCCCCAGGCCTATCCGCTGGAGGACGCCCGCGACCGCCTGCGCGACCTGCTGCCCGAGATGAAGGACTGGACCACCCTGTCGGGCGTCGCGCCGGTCGGTCGCTGGGAGGAGGACCCCGACGGTCCCAGCCCGGCCAGCTACCTGGCCTCGACCCTGTCGGCCAGCCTGGAGCTGGTGAAGGAGGGGATCCTGGAAGCGCGGCAGATGGAGGCGTTCTCGGACATCTATCTGAGGGCCAGGGCCGAACCGTTGGAGCCTATTGTATGAGCCGCACGACCCAGTCCCTCCCCCTGTGGGGGAGGCGATCGCGCAGCGATCGGTGGGGGGATATTGGAGAGGTGGGTCTACTCCCCCCTCCGGCCCATTCGGGCCGCCTCCCCCACGGGGGGAGGGTCTGATGGCGTTGGACCCTCTGCTGACCGAACGCTGCATCGAGGCCCTGCTGTTCGCGGCGGCCGAGCCGCTGAGCGTCGAGGACCTGGCCAAGCGCCTGCCCGAGGGGGCCGATATCGGCGCGGGCCTGGCCGACCTGCACAGCCGCTACGCCGGTCGCGGCATCGAACTGGTGCAGGTGGCCGGCCGCTGGCGGTTCCAGACCGCCGCCGACCTGGCTTTCCTGATGACCGAGGAGCGCGAGGAGCCGCGCCGCCTGTCCAAGGCCGCCCAGGAGACCCTGGCCATCATCGCCTATCACCAGCCCGTCACCCGGGCCGAAATCGAGGCGGTGCGCGGCGTCCAGGCCAGCCGGGGCACGCTGGACGTGCTGCTGGAGCTGGGCCTGGTCAAGATGCGCGGCCGCCGGCGCACGCCGGGGCGCCCCGTGACCTTCGGCACCACCGACGCTTTCCTCGAACACTACGGCCTGGCGACCCTGGGCGACCTGCCGGGAATCGCCGAGATGCGCGCGGCGGGTTTGCTGGCGCTCGACCTGCCGCCGGGCTTTTCCGTTCCGGATCCGATGGGCCTGCGGGCCGGCGAAGACGAGGACCCGCTGGAGGACGGCGACGAGGCCCCGGAATTCGCTCAGGATTTCCTCGGAGATCTCGAAAACCGATAGGCCCTTTACACATCGTCGCAGGCGGCGGCTTATCGTCCGGCGCCGCTTTGCCCCCCGCCTCGCGACCGCCTATATTGTCAGAGATATTGTAACGACACGCCACAGCGGCTAATGGGCCGCTGTCGCAAGGAGCATCGTCGTCATGGGTAGCATGAGCTGGATCCACTGGGTGATCGTGATCGCGGTCGTGGCCCTGCTGTTTGGCGGGCGCGGCAAGCTGTCCGGCATCATGGGCGACGCGGCCAAGGGCATCAAAGCCTTCAAGGACGGCCTGAAGGACGACACCTCCGACGAGGTCTCGGCCAACAAGTCGACGGGCGCGCTGCCGCGCACCGAGGCCGAGAAGGAAGACCTGCGCAAGTCGTAGGAGATTCGTCGCGGCGCGCTTCCTCGAGGGGGAGGGCGGCCGCGACCGTCGTTCACTTCGCGCGCAGGCCTCGAGGCCGCTCGCTCTAAGGCGCGTCTATGCTCGGTTTTGATGTCGGCGGCACGGAACTCCTGGTCATCGCCGCGGTCGCCTTGATCGTGGTGGGGCCCAAGGACCTGCCCGTCCTGCTGCGAAAGCTCGGTCAGTTCGTGGGGCGCATCCGCGGGATGGCCAACGAATTCCGCGCCAGCTTCGATGAAATGGCCCGCCAGTCGGAGCTCGACGAGCTGCGCAAGGAAGTCCAGGCCATGCGCGAAGGGCAGTACACCAACCCGATGCGCGACGCCGCCGCCCAGGCCGCCGACGCCGATGTCGACCAGGTGTTCGCCGACATCGACGCCAGCCTCAACAGCGGCGCGGTCAAGGTTTCTCCGCACGACGCCTATGCGCCGCTGACCTCGACGGTCGAGACCCCGGCGCCGACGATCGAGATCGTCTCCAAGCCCGCCCGCAAGCCCCGCGCGCCGAAGGCCGCTGCGCCCAAGGCCGAGCTGGTGTCCAAGCCGAGGGCCGCCAAAGCCACCAAATCCGACCTGTCGGTCCCGACCAAGGCGCCGCGCAAGCGCGCCGCCAAGCCCAGCGCCACGGACATCACCTCGTGACCAACGCCATCGGACACGATCCGGAAGACGAGATCGAAGCTTCGCGCGCGCCGCTGATGGATCACCTGATCGAGCTGCGCATGCGGCTGATCATCTGCGTGGCGGCCATGTTCATCGGCTTCGGCGTCTGTTTCGCCTTCGCCGACCAGATCTTCCTGTTCCTGGTCAACCCGTTCACCGTGGCCCAGAAGCTGCTGGCCGCCCAGCACGCCGGCGGCCATCACGGGCCGTTCGACCTGTTGCTGGCCCTGGTGGGCCTGAAGGACATCCCGGCGACCGACACCAAGGCCCTGGGCCTGGTCTACACCGCGGCCCTGGAGTTCTTCTTCACCAAGCTGAAGCTGGCCGGGTTCGGGGCGGTGGTCCTGACCTTCCCGGTGCTGGCCTGGCAGCTGTACCGCTTCGTCGCCCCGGGCCTGTACAAGAACGAGCGCGGCGCCTTCCTGCCGTTCCTGATCGCCTCGCCGGTGATGTTCATCCTGGGCGCGGCCCTGGTCTATTACGTGATGCTGCCGTTCGTGCTGTGGTTCTCGCTGAGCCAGCAGATCAGCACCGCCGGCATCTCGATCCAGCTGCTGCCCAAGGTCAGCGACTACCTGACCCTGGTGACGACCCTGCTGCTGGCGTTTGGCCTGTGCTTCCAGCTGCCGGTGGTGGTCTCGCTGCTGGGCATGGCGGGCATCGTCTCCAGCAAGCTGCTGCGCGACGGCCGCCGCTACGCCATCGTCGGCGTGTTCATCGCCGCGGCCATCCTGACCCCGCCCGACCCGATCAGCCAGATGACCTTGGCGATCCCGATGTGCCTGCTCTACGAGATCTCGATCTGGTGCGTGTGGCTGATCGAACGCCGCAAGGCCAAGGACGAGCGCGAAGCCGGCACCGACGTCGCGACGGTCTAGACTTCCTTCCTTCTCCCCTTGCGGAAGACGGCGTCGGCCGCGGGCTGACGGATGAGGGGTCTCTCAAAAGCAAAAGCCGCGCCCGGTCTTTCGACTGGGCGCGGCTTTTTCGGTCTTCAACCCCTCTCCCGCAAGGGGAGGGGGAGAGGCCCAGGATGCCCTTAGGCGTCCTGGCGGCCCGAGACGGTCATGGCCTGCAACTGGGCCTTGGCCGAGCGGATCGTGCCGCCCACGCAGGCGCGGACGTCAGCGCGGTTGTTGTTGGCGGCCTTGCAGACGGTTTCGGCGGCCAGCTTGATGTCGGCGTTGATCTGTTCGGCCGACTTGCCCTTCAGCGACACGCGCATGACGGTCACGGCTTCGCGGCGGGCGACGGTCTTGGTGACGCGGGCCTTGGAGATGGCGTTCAGCTGACGGTTGGCGTCGGCGATCGTGATGGTCACGCACTCGTCCGAGACGACGGCCTTGCGGTCGGTGCAGACGGTGTTGGCGGCGGTGCGGATCTCGGCGTCGATCTGGGCGGTCGACTTGTCGGCCAGCGAGATGCGGACCAGTTGAGCGGCGCTGGCGGGAACGGCGATGGCCGACACGGCGGCGACAGCGGCCAGAATAGCGAACTTCTTCATGGGGAGGCTCCAGGATTTTCTAAAACAAACACGGGTCACTGAATTGCCGCGCTGTTTTTCATCCCTGGATTAAGGGGGAGTGCAGGAACGGACTTAACGGCCGTTATCCATTCAATTATCACTGCGACATCTCGCCGCGTGTATGAATGACTTCCTGAATATCTTGCCGACGAAATCTATTCCTGGAGACGGCGTTGTCGTCAAGCGACATGTCGAGCGTGTCGACGCCGCGCGCGGCCGGCGGGCGGTCACGGGTCCGGGAGGGGCTCCCGAAAAGGTTGGCGCCCCCGCCGACGCGCCTTAGAGAGGTCCGTTCTTAACGACTTCTCCCGAGCGCTCCCGATGCACGACATCAAGGCCATCCGCGACAATCCCGAAGCCTTCGAAGCCGCCTGGTCGGCCAAGGGCCGTTCGGGCGCGGCCGCCGAGGCGGTCAAGCTGGACGGCCAGCTGCGCGCGGCCCAGACCGCCCTGCAGGAAGCCCAGGCCAAGCGCAATGAGAGCTCCAAGCTGATCGGCCAGGCCAAGGCCAAGAAGGACGAGGCCGAGGCCGCGCGCCTGATGGCCGAGGTCGAGACGCTGAAGGGCGTCATGACGACCGCCGGCGAAGAAGAAGCCCTGGTCGCCGCCAAGCTGAAGGACCTGCTGGCCAGCCTGCCCAACATTCCCGCGCCCGAGGTGCCCAAGGGCGAGGACGAGGCGGGCAATGTCGAGGTCCGCCGCTGGGGCGACGCCTCCAAGCTGCCGGCCGGCCGCCTGAACAATCCCAAGGACCACGTCGACCTGGGCGCGGCCCTCGGCGGCATGGACTTCGAGGCCGCCGCCCGCATGAGCGGCGCGCGCTTCGTGGTGCTGAAGAGCCAGGTCGCCCGGCTGGAGCGGGCCCTGGGCCAGTTCATGCTGGACCTGCAGACCGTGCAGAACGGCTATGTCGAGATCAGCCCGCCGCTGCTGGTCAAGGACGAGGCGCTGTTCGGCACCGGCCAGCTGCCGAAGTTCGCCGAGGATCTGTTCAAGACCACGGTCGATCACTGGCTGATCCCCACCGCCGAGGTCTCGCTGACCAACATCGTGCGCGAGCAGATCACCGACGAGGCCGAGCTGCCGCTGCGGATGACCGCCCTGACCCCCAGCTTCCGGTCGGAAGCCGGCGCCAGCGGCCGCGACACCCGCGGCATGATCCGCCAGCACCAGTTCTACAAGGTCGAGCTGGTCTCGATCACCACGCCCGACCAGTCCGAGGCCGAGCACGAGCGCATGGTCCAGTGCGCCGAGGCCGTGCTGAAGGCGCTGGAGCTGCCGTTCCGCACCATGCTGCTGTGCACCGGCGACATGGGCTTCGGCGCGAAGAAGACCTACGACCTGGAAGTCTGGCTGCCCTCGCAGAACACCTATCGCGAGATCAGCTCGTGCTCGAACTGCGGTGACTTCCAGGCGCGCCGCATGGACGCCCGCTGGAAGAAGGCCGGCGAGAAGGGCACCCAGTACGTCCACACCCTGAACGGCTCGGGCCTGGCCGTCGGCCGCACCCTGGTGGCCGTGCTGGAGAACTATCAGGACGAGACCGGCCGCATCACCATCCCGACCGCGCTGGCGCCCTACATGGGCGGCGTGACCCATATCGGGGGGGAAGGGTGAGCCTTTCCGTTCAAAAGTTCTGTCATCCCGGACAAGCGCGCAGCGCGCCGATCCGGGACCGACGCGTGAACTCAGCGCTTCCGGCGGTCCCGGATAACGGCTGCGCCTTTTCCGGGATGACAGACGTTTTTGGTTTGGCCATCTGATGCGCATTCTCCTCACCAACGACGACGGCATCCACGCCCCCGGCCTCGAAAGCCTGGAGCGCATCGCCCGCACGCTGTCCGACGACATCTGGATCGTGGCGCCGGAATACGAGCAGTCGGGCGCCGGCCGGGCCCTGACCCTGTCGGACCCGATCCGCGTGCGCCGCGTCGACCCGCGCCGCTTCGCCGTCGAGGGCACGCCGACCGACTGCGTGGCCATGGCTGTCCAGCAACTGATCGAGGGCCCGCTTCCGGACCTGGTGCTGTCGGGCGTCAACCGCGGCCAGAACCTGGCCGAGGACGTCACCCTGTCGGGCACGGTGGCCGGCGCCATCGAGGGCATGGCCTTCGGCATCCCGTCGATCGCCCTGTCCCAGGCCATGACCTATTTCCACGACGAGGTCGTCGCCCACTGGGAGACCGCCGAGCACTACGGGCCCGGCATCGTCCAGCGCCTGCTGGAGATCGGCTGGCCCAAGGACGTCATCATGAACGTCAACTTCCCGGCGGTCGCCCCCGAACGGGTCACCGAGGTGGAAGTCACCCGTCAGGGCTTCCGCGACTCGCACATGCGGAGCATGGAAAAGCGGACCGACCTGCGGGGTCGCGACTACTACTGGACCGGCTTCGTGCTCAAGCCGTCCACGCCGGCGGAGGGGACTGATCTGAAAGCCGTCTACGAGGGGCGCATCTCGGTCACGCCGCTGCACATCGACCTGACGCACAACCAGACGGTCGCGGCCATGAAGAGCATGCTCGGCGGCTCGCCGCCGAAGCTGGACGCGGCGAAAGTCGAGGTTGCTTCGTGATGGCGCAGGCCAAGAGCGATACGCCCGAGGCCCGCCTTAAGGCGCTGATGGCCGCCCTGCGCGCCCAGGGCGTCACCGACCCGGCCGTGCTCAGCGCCATCGAGAAGACCCCGCGCGACCTGTTCACGCCCGACCTGTTCAAGGAACGGTCGTGGGAGGACTCGGCCCTGCCGATCGCCTGCGGCCAGACCATCAGCCAGCCGTTCATCGTCGGCCTGATGACCCAGGCCCTGACGCTGGAGCCGCGCTGCCGGGTGCTGGAGATCGGCACCGGCTCGGGCTACCAGACCGCCGTCCTCAGCCGCGTCTCGCGCCTCGTCTACACGATCGAGCGCTACCGGACCCTGATGAAGGAGGCCGAGGCGCGCTTCGCCGTGCTGGGCCTGACCAACGTCATCACGAAATTTGGGGATGGATGGGAAGGCTGGCCCAAACAGGCGCCGTTTGACCGCATTCTGGTCACGGCGGCGGCTCAGGATGAGCCGGAAACTCTGCTTTCGCAGCTCAAGCCCCAGGGCGTGCTCGTCGCGCCGGTGGGCAAGGGGCCGGTGCAGAGCCTTCGCCGCTATGCCGGTGACGGAAAGGGGGGCTTCACCGTTGAAGTCCTGTGCGATGTGCGTTTCGTCCCGATCCTGGACGGCGTCGCCCGCGAGTAGAGCGGGGCGGCGCGGCCGGGTTCCGGAAGCGACGCGAGATGTTTAATGGTTGGTTTACCCTTGCGACGGCGACTGGAGCCTCGCGAGGCAAAGGAGAGGCTATGAGGCAGTTGTGGACGCGCGCGGCGGTGATCGCCCTGACGGCTGGAACGCTCGCGGCCTGCGAGAGCACGGGCGGCGCGCAGTATCCCACCCGCGGCCAGGCGGCCACGCCGAACTTCCCGATCGTCCAGGCGCCGGCCGCCGACCAGCAGCCCGAGGGGCCGACCACGCCGCCGGACGAGCCGCAACCCAGCTTCTCCGCGCCGACGGGCAATGTCGGGGTCTCCAGCCAGACCCTCGCGCCGCCGTCGGCCGCCGCCGAGCCTCCGTCGCCTCCGGCCGCTGAATATCGCCCGGCGCCCGCGGCGCGCCCCGTGGTGGTCACCACCGTCGGCGGCCCCGTGGTCACGATCGCCGGCCCGCCCAAGACCTACAAGGTCAAGGCCGGCGACAATATCGACGCGATCGCCCGCACCCTGGGCACCACCCGCGCGGACCTGGCCAAGGACAACGACCTGAAGTCGCCGTACCGGATCCATCCGGGCCAGGTGCTGAAGGGGCCCGACAGCAAGGACGCCAAGGCCTACGTCGTCCAGAGCGGCGACACGATGTTCGCCATCGCCAAGCGCTTCTCGGTCTCGGCCGCCGCCCTGGCCGAAGAGAACGACCTGAGCACCGGCTCGTCCATCCGCAAGGGCCAGAAGCTGCGCCTGCCGGACGGCTACAAGGATAAGGGCCCGAGCCGGACCACGGTGATGCAGCCGGCCGCCCAGGGCCCGGCGCCCAGCGCGCCGTCGACCGGCAATCCGCCGCCGATCGGCTCGACGCCCGGCCGCACGCCGATACCGAACGCCAACTCCGGCTGGCGTCCGCCCCCCGCCGCCGAACGTCCGGTCGAGGAAGAGCCCGAGGCTCCCGCCGCCCGTCCCGTCACCACCACGACGACCAGCGTCACCGGCAAGGTGATCGAGGTCGCCGGCCCGCGCCGCACCTACACCGTCAAGTCGGGCGACGCGATCGACGCCATCGCCCGCGGCATGGACACCACCCGCGCCGACCTGGCCAAGGACAACGACCTCAAGGCGCCCTACAACATCCGGCCCGGCCAGAAGCTGAAGGGTCCGGCGACCACGGCCAAGGCCTATGTCGCCAACAGCGGCGACACCGTCAGCGACATCGCCAAGCGCTTCAGCGTCAAGCCGGCCGCCCTGGCCGACGAGAACGACATCAAGGTCTCGGCCACGATCAAGAAGGGCCAGAAGATCCGCCTGCCGTCCGGCTACAAGGACAGGGGCCCGCTGAAGACCACGGTGACGACGACCCCGGCCGCGCCGCGTCCCACGGCCCCGCGCCCGACCACGCCGGCCCCGATCTACAACCCGCCCGCGGCCACGACGCCGTCGACCCCGACGCCGTACCAGCCGCCGGTCTCGCAGCCGCGCCCCTACACGCCGCCGCCGACCACCAACTATCCGCGTCCCAGCGGCCCCGTCTCGGCCCAGCCGGTGACCCCGCCGCCGGGGCCAGGCCAGATCATCGGCGCCAGCCCGCCGCCGACCGAGGCCGAGATCACCGCCGCCGGCCGCGGCCGCTTCGTGTGGCCGCTGCAGGGCGACACGATCTCGGACTTCGGCCCCAAGGGCACCGGCCAGCGCAACGACGGCGTCAACATCCGCGCGGCCGCCGGCACGCCGGTCCGCGCCGCCGCGGCGGGCGAGGTGGTCTATGCCGGCAACCAGGTGCCGGGCTTCGGCAATCTGGTGCTGGTCAAGCACGCCGACGGCTGGGTGACGGCCTACGCCCACCTGTCGACCACCGAAGTGAAGATGCGCCAGCAGGTCGCCCAAGGCGCGACCCTGGGCGCGGTCGGCCAGACCGGCGGCGTCACCGAGCCGCAACTGCACTTCGAGGTCCGTTACGCCCCGACCCCGAAGGACAAGGCGCGGCCGGTGGATCCAGGCCTGGTGCTGCCGAGGTAGTCCCTATCCCTCTCCCCTTGCGGGAGAGGGTGGCCTCCGAAGGAGGTCGGGTGAGGGGTTGAAGAACGAAAAAGCCGCGCCCAGTCGAAAGACCGGTCGCGGCTTTTGCTTTTGAGAGACCCCTCATCCGTCGGCTTCGCCGACACCTTCTCCCGCAAGGGGAGAAGGATACGGGTCAGTCCTGGCCCCAGCGCCACTTCCACGGTCCGTCGCTCTTGCGCCAACTGACGACGAGCACGATCGCCGTCGAGGCCAGGACGACGCTCCAATGCAGCATCGGATTGCGGTCAACAAGCACCGCGCCGCTGACGATGACGATGATCAGGAAGGCGGCGACCAGCGCCCAGCCTTGCCAACTGCAGGGCACGCCGGCCCCGAATCCGTAGCGCTTCACGCGAAACCAGGGCTTGCCCATGTGGGCCTCCGAGACGGTTTAGGCGGGCAAGTTTACACCCAGCTCGCCGGCCAGGTCACGGATGAACTGCCAGGCCACGCGGCCCGAGCGGGCGCCGCGCAGCTGCGACCACTGCAGCGCCCGGCGCTCGAGGTTCTCGACCTTCAGGCCGAACCGGTCGGCATAGCCGTGGATCGCCGCCAGATAGGTGGGCTGGTCCATGGGCGGGAAGCCGATCCACAAGCCGAAGCGGTCGGAGACGCTCATCTCCTCCTCGGCGTTCTCGGCGGCGGCGATCGCGCCCTGGCTCTCGACATGGTCGCGCGGCATCAGGTGGCGGCGGTTGGAGGTGGCCACGAACAGCACGTTCTCGGGCGGGCCGGCCACGCCGCCCTCCAGGGCCGATTTCAGCGCCTTGGCGGCCGCCGCGCCGTCCTCGAACGACAGGTCGTCGCACAGCACCACGAAGCGCTCCGAGCGGGCGCGCAGCTGGTCGAACAGCGGGGGCAGGGCGGTGACCTCGTCGCGATCGACCTCGACCAGCTTCAGGGCGGGGAACTCGGCGGCCAGCACCATGAAGGCCGACTTGGTCAGCGAGCTCTTGCCCGTGCCGCGCACGCCCCACAGCAGGACGTGGTTGCAGGGCAGGCCGACGGCGAAGCGGCGGAGATTCTCGACGAAGCGGTCCTTCTGCCGATCGACGCCGATCAGCAGGTCCAGGGCCATCGGATAGTCGGGGGCCGGTACGAAGCTGCCGTTTTTCGGTTCATGCCGGAAAAGCCGCCCCGCATCGAAGTCGGGGGCCGCCGGGGCCGCCGGGGCCAGGCGCTCCAAGGCGTCGGCGATGCGGGCGAGATGAGCTGTCGTGACGTCGTCCATGTGTTGCTCCCTAGCCCCAGTGCGCCGTCATTGCAAAAGCGGAGGTGAACGCATAGCTTCCGCCGACTTGGCGGGCCCCCCATGTGGAGGGGATCCGCCTCATGGCATTTTATGGAGTCGTCATGCCCTCTGGTGGCCTGCAATCCCAACTGATCAGCATGTTGCCCATCCTCGCGATGGTCGTGCTGTTTTACTTCATGCTCATCCGCCCGCAGCAGACGCGCGCCAAGCAGCACGCCGCGGCCATCGCCGCCGTCAAGCGCGGCGACAATGTCGTGCTGTCGAACGGCATGCTGGGCAAGGTCGTCCGCGTCGAAGACGCCGAAGTCGGCGTCGAGATCGCCCAGGGCGTGACCGTGAAGGTGGTCAAGAGCATGATCGCCGAGATCCGCGCCAAGGGCGAACCGGCCCCGGCCAACGATCCCAAGAGCTGATCACCCTTCGCGCTGACCACGAGGCGCCGAAAGGCGTCGTCTAGAGCCTGTAATCCATGCTGACCCTCTCCCGCTGGAAAGTCACCGCCGTCATACTGTCGGTGATCTTCGGCATCGTCTTCTCCCTGCCGAACCTTCTGCCGCAGAAGACGCTCGACGCGCTTCCGGGCTGGGTTCCCCACCAGAAGCTGAACCTCGGCCTCGACCTGCAGGGCGGTTCCTACCTGCTCTACGAGGTCGACACCGATGCGCTGCGCGCCGAACGCCTGACCAACATGGTCGAGGACGTGCGGACCACGCTGCGCAACGACCAGATCGAGTTCGGCGAACTGGGCGAGGCGGGCGGCGTCGTGCGGGTCCGCATCACCGATCCGGGCAAGGTGGACCAGGCGCTCAGCCTGCTGCGTCGCTCGATCGGCGGGCCTCTGGCCGGCGCGATCGGCGGGCGGGACACCTCGGTGGCCAACAAGGGCGACGGCCGGCTGGAACTGAGCTTCGTGCCGGAGGCCGCCAAGGCCGACGCCGCCAAGGCCGTGGACCAGTCGATCGAGACGATCCGTCGCCGGATCGACGCGCTCGGCACCAAGGAACCGACCATCACCCGCCAGGGCGTCAACCGGATCGTCATCCAGGCGGCCGGCGAAAGCGACCCGGCCCGCCTGCAGGCCGTGATCGGCCAGACCGCCAAGCTGACCTTCCAGATGGTCGACGAGACGGTCACCCAGGAAGACATGATCGCCGGCCGCATCCCGCCCGGCGTGGTGGTCATTCCCGGCACCCAGGCCGGCGAGCCGCCGATCCCGGTCGCCAAGCGCGCCCTGGTGACCGGCGAGGACCTGGTGACCGCCAACCAGGAGTTCGACCAGAACGGCGCGCCCGCGGTCGGCTTCCGCTTCGGCGGCTCGGGCGCCCGCAAGTTCGGCGACGCCACCACCCGCAACGTCGGCAAGCGCTTCGCCATCGTGCTGGACGGCAAGTACATCTCGGCGCCGCGCATCAACCAGCCGCTGCCGGGCGGTTCGGGCATCATCACCGGCAACTTCACGCCGGAAGGCGCCGCCGAGCTGGCCCTGCTGCTGCGCTCGGGCGCTCTGCCCGCCAAGCTGAACCTGGAAGAACAACGCACCGTCGGGGCCGAACTGGGCGCCGACGCCGTCAAGGCCGGCGCCATCTCGCTGGCCATCGGCGCGGCGGCGATGTTCGTCTTCATCATCTTCGCCTACGGCCTGTTCGGCGTGTTCGCCGCCCTGGCCCTGGTGGTCAACGTGCTGCTGATCATCGGCATCATGTCGATGACCCAGGCGACCCTGACGTTCCCCGGCATCGCCGGCCTGATCCTGACCCTCGCGGTCGCGGTCGACGCCAACGTGCTGATCTACGAACGGATGCGCGACGAGGCGGCGGGCGGACGATCGCCGATGTCGGCGGCCGACACCGGCTTCCGCCGGGCCATGGTCTCGATCATGGACGCCAACATCACCAGCCTGATCTCCGCGGCGATCATGTTCGGGTTCGGCTCCGGCCCCATCAAGGGCTTCGCCTGGACCCTGTCGATCGGCGTGTTCACCTCGGTGTTCACCGCCATCATCATCACTCAAGTGCTCATCGGTTGGTGGTTCAAAGTCGCCAAGCCGAAGAAGCTGCCGATCGCTTAGGTTTCCATCATGGCTTGGCCCCTCATCCGCCTGATCCCGCGCGAGACCCACTTCCGCTTCGTGAAGTGGGCTCCGATCGCCGCCGCCATCTCGGCCGTGCTGATCGCCGGCTCGTGCGTGTCGTTCTTCACCCAAGGCCTGAACCTGGGCATCGACTTCAAGGGCGGCGTCGCCATGGAAGCGCGCATGCCCACGCCCATCTCGGGCGACGCCCTGCGCACCGCCGCCCGGGCGACCGGCGCGCACGACGTGCAGGTCCAGGACAACTTCGGCTCGCCCAACGCGGCGATGATCCGCTTCCTGCCCACCGAAGGCGGCAACGCCCTCGAGGAGGCCAACCGGGTCAAGGGCGAGATCATCGCCAAGTTCCCCGGCATGACCATGCCGGCCCCGTCGGTCATCGGCGCCAAGGTCTCGGGCGAACTGCTGATGGGCGGCTTCAAGGCCCTGGGCATCGCCCTGCTGCTGATGCTGGGCTACATCTGGTTCCGCTTCCAGTGGCAGTTCGGCGTCGGCGCCGTGATCGCGGTGTTCCACGACATCATCCTGACGCTGGGCCTGCTGTCGGTGCTGCAGATCGAGTTCTCGATGACCTCGATCGCCGCCCTGCTGACGGTGATCGGCTACTCCATGAACGAGAAGGTCATCACCTTCGACCGTCTCAAGGAGAACCTGCGCAAGTACAAGACCACGCCGCTGCGCGACATCATCGACCTGTCGGAGAACGAGCGTCTGTCGCGGACGATCATCACCGGCTCGACGGCCCTGCTGGCCCTGGGCGGCACGATGATCTTCGGCGGCCCGGTGCTGTTCCCGCTGGTCTTCACCATGACCTTCGGCATCATCATCGGCACCTATTCGTCGATCTACATCGCCCTGCCGCTGATCCTCGTCTGGGGCGTCAAGCGGGGCGACGAGGAAGCCACGCCGATCAAGCTCGGCGCCGGCACCCGTCCCTGATGCTGCGCCAGCCGCCATCGCTGGACGCCTGGGGCGGCGGCGGTTTCCGCGTCTCCGGCGACTGGCGTCCAGGCTCGCTGCTGATCATCGACGATCAGCCGCGAGACTGGGCGGCCACGAGCCTGGAGACCCTGACGCCGGAGGACTTCGCCGAGGTCTTCGCGGCGGGCGGAGCGGTCGAGTTCGTGCTGCTGGGCGTGGGCCTGGTCAACGCCCTGCCGCCGCGCCCGGTGCGCGACGCGCTGAAGGCCGCGGGCGTGGGGCTGGAGTTCATGAGCACCGAAGCCGCGGCCCGCACCTACAACGTCCTGGCCAGCGAGGGCCGCCGGCTGGCCGCGGCCCTGATCGCGGTCTAGCGCGCCGAATACCCGCAGAAATCGTGTCTATTTGCCGACTCCGCGCGGCGCCCTATACCTGACCCCAAGCAGGGGCATTAGGGGGCCACGAGATGACCAGCCTACTTTCGAATTTCCGCAACACCATCATCGTCAGCGTCATCCTGGCGCTGGTGATCGTGTTTGGCTTCGGGCACAGCCCGCAGGGCTTCGACGCGGCCTATTTCCAGGCGATCTTCCGCCTGATGCACGTGTTCTTCGGCATCCTGTGGATCGGGCTGCTGTACTATTTCAACTTCGTCCAGATCCGCGTCATGCCGCAGATCCCGGCCGAGCTGAAGCCGGCCGTCTCCAAGTACATCGCCCCCGAGGCGCTGTTCTGGTTCCGCTGGGCGGCGCTGGCGACCTGGGTGATGGGCGTGATCCTGGCCATCGCCCGCGGCTACTTCGCCGAGGCGGCGACCTTCGGTCTGTGGAACGGCTATGAGCGCGGCGTCGACATGGGCTTCACGTTCATCGGCCTGGGCATGTGGCTGGCGACGATCATGTTCATCAACGTCTGGGGCGTGATCTGGCCGAACCAGAAGCGCGCCCTGGGCATCGTCGAGGCCGACGCCGACACCAAGGCCAAGGCGGCGAAGATGGCCATGCTGTTCTCGCGCATCAACACGCTGCTCAGCATCCCGATGCTGGCGACGATGACGATGTACCAGACGCTGTTCGGCTGATCGTTTGATCACCGACCTGGAGAAGGCCCGCCCCATCGGCGGGCCTTTTTCTTTTGGGCGATGCAGCGCATAAGCCGCGCCCATGACGAGCTTGGACATCGCCCACCGCAACGACGCCCCGGACACCGATCTGGACGCCCTGGTGCGCCGGGTCGACCCCGATCGCTGGCTGGCCAGCCGCTTCATCGCCGACGCCAAGGCGCGGACCGACGTCATCGCGCTGTACGCCTTCAACTACGAGCTGGCCCGGGTGGCCGGCGGGGTCAGCAACGCCCTGATGGGCGAGATTCGCCTGACCTGGTGGCGCGAGGCCATGGAAGAGATCGCCGCCGGCCAGCCCGCCCGCAAGCACCCCACCGTCGAGGCCGTGGCCGCCGCCGGCTACCCGCTGAGCGCCCTGGCCGAGATGGCCGAGGCCCGCATGGCCGACCTCGAGGCCGCGCCGTTCGAGACGGAGGGCGAGGTCCTGGCCTATGTCGACGCCACGGCCGGGGCGGTGATGATGCTGGCCGCCTGGCGGCTGGACCCGAAGGCCGATCTCCACGCCGTCCAGGACGCCGCCCGGGCCTACGGCCTGGCCGGCCTGTGGCGGCTGAAACGGGCAGGGGTCCAGCGCCTGCCGGCCGACTGGACGCAAGGCCAGGTCCGCCGCCGGGTGGACGCGGCGCGGGCCAAGGCCAACGCGGCGCTGAAGGATTTGCCGGTGGCCGCGTTCCCGGCCGCTGCTCCGGCGGCGCTGGCGCGGGCCCAGACGGGAGCGCGAGAGCTGGGCATGTTGGAGAGCCAGGTCCGGCTGACCTGGGCGGTGGCGACGGGGCGGGTCTGAGCCGGGGACATGCCCTTGCGGCGTGTCCCCATCAGCATGCGCTGCGCCTGTCATTGGGGACACGCCGCAAGGGCATGTCCCCGACCCTAGGCCGCTTCCGACGGTTTCTTCGTCTGCCTTGCGGCCTTCGTCAGCCGATCCAGCACATCCGGCACGAGCTGCTCGGAAAAGCCGCCGATGAAGGCCCAGACCATCATCTTGGCGGCGTCGAGGGCGGCCGGGAACATCAGTCCGCGATTGACCAGGGTGATTGGGCAGTCGTAGCGGCAGGGCACGATCTGCGGGAATAGCGTCGCCGCTCCCTTGCCGACGATGTCGCCGCTCTGCACCAGCCCGCTGGCGAAGAAGGCCACCAGTACGAACGACACCGACATGCCAACGAAGGCGGCGATGAACACCGCCGTCAGGCCCTGGCTGAGGGCGCTGACCTGGCGAACGGGATCGATCTCGGACGACGCCGAGGCCATGGCCGACTCCGTGCGGCGCAACACCGACACCATGGCCCCGGCCGCGCCGACGAAGGCGATCAGCGAGAAGTTGGAGATCACCGTCACCGACTCGCGGACGGCGCCGGGCGGCGTGATGTTGGGCAGCACCCGGGTGACCATCAGGGCCAGGAACAGCCAGCAGAGCAGCCCCAGGGCCCAGCGCCGCATCCGGCCGGTCAGGATCTCGCGCTCGCTGCTCAGCGTATAGAGCAGCTTCAGGCGCTCCAGCAGGCTCAGGGCCTCGGCTTCCAGCTCCGCCCGGCTGTCATCGGGCGCGTAGGCGATCGGCTCCAGCTTGGCCGCCTTGGGTCCAACCGCCTGAGTGTAACGTTCGCGCAATTGGGGCACGAACCATTTCAGCCGCTCCAGCCCGTAGTCGCGCACCATCCATTTGCGCAAATCCACGGCCGCCGCGATCTGTTCGCTGGGGTAGGGGCTGTTGAAGCCCGCGGTCAGGCGCTTGAACTTCTCCTCGCGCTCGGCCTGGCTGTTGCCTTCGTCGACATCGCTTTCGGAATGGCCCTGGCTGCCGTGGCGCAGGGCGATCTCGGTGAGGTCGAGGTCCAGTTCCGCCGCCAGCACCCGGGCCTCGGCGTAACGTCCGCCCAGTCGTGATTGCAGCGTGAAGCGGTTCGAGATCGCGCGGAACAGTTGGACCATGAGCGCCCCTTCCGTGGTCAAACTAACGGAAGGGGCGAATGGCTGCAATTTATAAGCGTATTACTTGGCGGGCTCGCCCTTGGTCCATTGATCGAGCCACTTCTGGACCTCGTCGTGCCATTGCACCGAGTTCTGGGCCTTCAGCACCCAGTGGTTCTCGTTGGGGAAGTACAGGAGCTTGCTGGGGATTCCCTTGCGCTGCAGGGCCGTGAAGGTGCCGATGCCTTCTTCCAGCGGCACGCGGAAATCCTGGCCGCCCTGGACGACCAGGGTCGGCACGCTCCACTCGGCCACGTGGTCGGCCGGGTTGAACTTGGCGTAGGTGGTGTTGGGCGCGAAGGGCGGGCCGCCGTTCTCCCACTCGCTGAACCACAGCTCCTCGGTGGAATAGCCCATGAAGCGGCTGTCGAAGATGCCGTCGTGGTTCACCAGGCACTTCCACGGCTCCTTCCACTGGCTGGCGATCCAGTTGACCATGAAGCCGCCGTACGAGCCGCCCAGGGCGCAGGCGCGGTCCTTGTCGAGGAAGCCGTACTTGCTGGTCGCGAACGCCCAGCCCTTCTGCAGGTCCTCCAGCGGGCGGTCGCCCCAGTGCTGGCTGATCGCGTCGGTGAAGGCCTGGCCGTAGCCGGTCGAGCCGTGGAAATCGATCATCACCACGGCGTAGCCGGCCCCGGCGTAGGTCTGGGCGTTCCAGCGATAGTGGAAGAGGTTGCCGAAGCTGCCCTGCGGGCCGCCGTGGATCAGGAAGGCGACCGGATACTTCTTGACCGGATCGAAATTGGCGGGCTTGACCACGTAGCCGTGCACGGTCTCGCCGTTCCAGCCGGGGAAGCTGAACTGCTCGGCATCGCCCATGGCCACGCCGGCCAGGGCCTCGGCATTGTTGTTGGTGAGCTTGATGGGCACCCCGACCTTCTTGCCGGTGGAGAGCCCGTAGAGCTGGGCCGGGCCCTTCAGGTTGTCCTGGGCGTAGACCAGGGTCCCGCCGCCCAGGCTGATGGCGCTGACATGGCCTTCGCCGGTCAGGGCCGTGGCCTTGCCGGACTTCACGTCGACCGCGAACAGCTTGGTCTGACCGATGTCCTCGGCGGTCGTGTAGATCGTCTTGCCGTCGGCGCTCCAGGTGATCGACTGGGCCGAGCGATCCCAGGTGGGCGAGAGCTCGCGGATTGCGTCGCCCTCGCGGATCATGATCGCCATGCGGTCGGCCTCGAAGCCCGGGCGCTTCATGGCCAGCCAGGCCGTGGCCTTGCCGTCCGGCGAGACGGTGGGCTGGGAGTCCATGGCCTTGTTGGCCGTGGTCTGGTTGGCCGGAGCCGCCGAGCCGTCCAGCGGCGCGCGCCAGATGTCGTAGTTGGTGCTCCAGGCCTCTTCGCGGTCGGCCGGCTTGGCCGAGAACACCACGGTCTTGCCGTCGGGCGAGATGGCGAAGTCCTCGTCGCCGCCGAACGGCTTGGTCGGCGTGTCGCCGTTGAAGCCGTTCATCAGCGCCACCGGCGCGCCCGTCGCCACGCCGGCCTCGTCCAGCTTCAGGGCGTAGAGGTGGTTCTGCAGGCCGTCGTTCCAGGTGTCCCAGTGGCGGATGAATAGCTTGTCGTAGACCACGCCGGTCGTCTTCTGCCCGCCCTTGGCGGCCAGCTTGTCCTTGGTGCACTCCAGCGTATCGCAGTCCGGGAAGACCGCCAGGGCGATGACGATCGTCTTGCCGTCGGGCGCGATCTTGAAGGCGCCGACGTCGAACGGGGCCCTGGTCACCTGGACGGCGGTCTCGCCGGCCGCGTCGGTGCGGTAGACCTGGTCCAGGCCGCCGGTCCGTCCCGAGACGAAGTACAGGCCCTTGCCATCGGGCGACCAGCGGGCGCCGCTCGCGCCGCCGTCTGAAACCGCTAGCCGGCGCGGCGCCATCTTCGCCTTCAGGTCGGCGATCCACAACGACATCGAGGCCTTGTTGGCCGGCAGATCCATCGTCCGTACGCTGTAGACAACGAAGCGACCGTCCGGCGACACGCGCGGATCGCTGATCCGCTCCAGCTGCACCATGTCCTTGGCGGTGAAGCCGCGGCCCGCTTGAGCCCCCTGGGCCAGGGCGGCCGGCGCGACGGCGAACGCGGCCATGGACAAGGCGAGGGCGGAAGCGGCTATGCGCAAGGTCTTGGTCATCGAAACGGGATCCGGGAGATGTTGGCGCCGATAAAGCGGCTTGAGCCTAGCGACGACGTGCCGGCTAGGCCAGGGGAGGGGGCAAGATTGCGCTGTTGGCCCTCAAGCTTTGCAATGCGACAAAATAATGACCGTGAGATGGCCAAAAAAGTCATTAAAAACAGTTCATTAGGAAGGTAACAATCGGAAACAGGACTTGCTTTGCCGCGACGCAGCATTGTCCCTAAATGGTACGTGGGGCGAGAAGGCGGTCGGTGAACCGCCCCGCTGGTAAGATAAGGGTTTCTAGTGTCGGCTTCGGCATATTTTCAGCATACGGTCGCCGGACCGGTGATCTTCGCCGGGGTGGGCCTGCACACGGGCTCGCACGTGCGGGTCGCCGTGCGCCCCGCGCCGGTCGACGCCGGCGTCGTCTTCGTGCGCACCGACATCCATGACCGCGACAACCGCGTGCCGGTCAAGCCGGACGCCGTCTGCCAGACCCAGCTGGGCACCGTCATCAACAACGCCGCCGACGTGCGCGTCTCGACCATCGAACACCTGATGGCGGCCCTGGCCGCCCTGGCCATCGACAACTGCGTGGTCGAGCTGGACGGGCCCGAAGTGCCGATCATGGACGGCTCGTCCGAGCCCTTCGTCCAGATCCTGGACCGCGCCGGCCGCCGCAAGCAGGAAGCCGCCCGCCGCTACATCGAAATCCTCGACACCGTGACGGTCGTCGAGGGCGACAAGCTGGCCAGCCTGTCGCCGAGCGACCGCTTCGAGGTGGCCTTCGAGATCGCCTTCGCCAGCAAGGCCATCGGCCGCCAGCGCGTCGACCTGACGATCGACGAAGAATCGTTCCGCGCCGAGCTGTCCGACTGCCGCACCTTCGGCTTCGTCCGCGACGTCGAGGCCCTGCGCGCCATCGGCCTGGCCCGCGGCGGCTCGATGGAGAACGCCGTGGTCATCGACGGCGACCGCGTGCTGAACCCCGAAGGCCTGCGCCGTCCCGACGAATTCGTGCGCCACAAGGCGCTGGACGCGGTGGGCGACCTCTATGTGCTGGGCGCGCCGATCATCGGCCGTTTCGAAGGCGTTCTGGCCGGCCACGGCCTGAACAACGCCATCGTCCGGGCCCTGATGGCCAACCCCGCCGCCTGGCGCATGCGCGCCCATTCGGTGGAATTGGCCGAGGCCGTCTGACAATCTGATACCAAGGCCTTGGTCTTCGACCTGATTTGGTCAAAAAGCCGATGTCTGTAGCGTTTGGACGGATTCCCTGGGGGTGCGTCTTGGGGCGTATCCTCGTCACGGCTCGGCTTCCATTTGCGCCCGCATCGGCGTGGTGTAGAAGCCTTGCACGGCGCAGGGGCGCACGTTTGCTTCGAGGGTGAAAAGTCCGTGCTTCGTAATTTCTCGGGACGCAAGGTCGCTGTCGTCGCGACCGCCGTGCTGGTCGCCCTGTCGGTCTCCGCCTGCGCCGGTAAGCGCAAGAAGCCGACCCTGGCGTACGAAGAGCGCCCGGTGGAGCTGCTCTATTCGACCGGCGCCAATCGCCTGGACCGCGGCAGCTGGAACGAGGCCGTCGACTATTTCCGCGAAGTCGAGCGCCAGCACCCCTATTCGGAATGGTCGCGCCGCTCGATCCTGATGACCGGCTACGCCCACTACATGGGCAACCAGTACAACGAGGCGATCTCGGACGCCGACCGCTTCATCGGCCTGTATCCGGGCAACCCGTCGGCCTCGTACGCCTACTATCTGAAGGCCATCTGCTATTTCGAGCAGATCGTCGACGTGAACCGCGACCAGGCCGCGACCGAGCAGGCCATGGCCTCGCTGCGCGACGTGGTCCAGCGCTATCCCAACTCGGAATACGCCCAGGACGCCCGCCTGAAGATCGACATGGTCAGCGACCAGCTGGCCGGCAAGGAAATGACGATCGGCCGCTACTATCTGAAGAACGGCCAGACCCTGGCGGCCATCGGCCGCTTCCGCACCGTGGTCGACCGTCACCAGACCACCTCGCACACGCCCGAGGCCCTCTACCGCCTGGTCGAGAGCTACCTGACCCTGGGCCTGCTGGACGAGGCCAAGCGCAACGGCGCGGTGCTGGGCTACAACTTCCCGGGCGATCCCTGGTACGCCGAGGCCTACAAGCTGCTGACCGCCAACAACCTCAAGCCGGCCGTCGAGCCGCTGAAGGCGGGCAACAAGAAGAACGTGCTGGATCGCCTGATCCACGACAAGGACACCACCCTGCCGCCGCCGGCCGCCACGGCGCCGGAACCGGCCAAGGCGCCGGGCGAGACGACGACCACGACGCCGGCCGAGGCCAAGCCGCCGGCCAAGCCCAAGAAGGGCGGCGTCATGGGCATCCTGGGGATGTAGATTTCAAGCGGGCCGATCCTCCAGGATCGGCCCGTTTTCCGTTCCGGAGGGGCCTTCCGGGCCCGCGAGAACGTCCCGAGAACAAGCCCCCTTTGAAAAACCCTGATTCCCGGCGATCCTGCGCGTCATGCTGATCGGCCTTTCCATCCGCGACGTCGTGCTCATCGAAAGCCTGGACCTGGCCATAGGTCCGGGCCTGACCGCGCTCACCGGCGAGACCGGGGCCGGCAAGTCGATCATCCTGGACGCCCTGGGCCTGGCCACCGGCGCCCGGGCCGACGCCGGACTCGTTCGTCGGGGGGCTGCGGGCCACGCCAGCGCCACGGCCATCTTCGCCCTGCCGGCCGACCACGCCGCCTTCGCCTATCTGGACGACAAGGGCCTGGACTACGCCCGCGACGAGGACCTGGTCCTGCGCCGCCAGCTGTCGGCCGACGGCCGCAGCCGCGCCTTCGTCAACGACCAGGCCACCAGCGTCGGGGTGCTCAAGGACCTGGGCGCGCTGCTGCTGGAGGTCCACGGCCAGCACGAAACCGTCGGCCTGCTGGACGTGCGCACCCACCGCAATCTGCTGGACGCCTTCGGGCAGGTCCGCGTCGCGACCGTGGCCTCGGCCTGGAGCGCCTGGCGCGCCGCCCGCGAAAAGGCCGCCGCCCTGCGCGATCTGGCCGACCGCGCCGCCGTCGAGACCGAGGAACTGACCCTGCGCCTGTCCGAGCTGGACCGGCTGGACCCGCGCGAGGGCGAGGAGACCCAGCTGGCCGAGGAGCGGGCCCTGCTGGGCTCGGCCGAGAAGGCCCTGGCCGACATCGCCGCCGCGTCGGACGCCCTGGGCGGCGACGCCTTGTCGGGCAAGCTGGCCAGCGCCTTCCGCGCCCTGGAACGGGCCCGCGAGCGCGCCATCCACGCCGGCGCCCCCGCCGACGGTCCGGCCGTCAGCCGCCTGGCCGCCGCCTGCGAGGCGGTCGACCGCGCCCTGGTCGAGGCCCAGGAGGCGGCCGCCGCCATCGACGCCGCCGCCGAGAGCTTCGAGTTCGAGCCCGACCGCCTGGAAAAGGCCGAGGAGCGATTGTTCGCCCTGCGCGGCATGGCCCGCAAGCTGAACGTCGCCGTCGAGCTGCTGCCCGACAAGCGCGCCGAGTTCGCGGCCCAGCTGCAGGCCATCGAGACCTCCGGCGAGGCCCTGAAGGCCGCCGAGCAGGAGGCCGCCGACGCCCGCGACGGCTATCTCTACGCGGCCCAGGCCCTGTCGGCCGAACGTCGCGCCGCCGGCGACCGCCTGGCCGCCGCCGTCGAGAGCGAGCTGGCGCCGCTGAAGCTGGAAAAGGCCCGGTTCCGCGTCGCCGTCGAGGCGCTGGACGAGGAGCGCGCCGGCCCGACCGGGATCGACCGCGTGGCCTTCGAGATCTCGACCAATCCCGGCGCGCCGTTCGGCCCGATGGAGGCCATCGCCTCGGGCGGCGAACTGGCCCGTTTCGCCCTGGCCCTGAAGGCCGCCCTGGCGGGCCGCGAAGGGCCCCAGCCGCTGATGATCTTCGACGAAGTCGACCAGGGCGTCGGCGGGGCCGTGGCCGACGCCGTCGGCCTGCGCCTCAAGCGCCTGGCGGCGAATGCGCAGGTGCTGGTCGTCACCCACTCGGCCCAGGTCGCCGCCCGGGCCGACGCCCACTGGCGGATCGCCAAGTCCGGCGACGACACCTCGACCCGCACCCAGGTCGAGCCGCTGTCGGCCGCCCAGCGCCAGGAAGAGATCGCGCGGATGCTGTCGGGGGCGGAAGTCACCGAGGCGGCGCGGGCGGCGGCCAAGGCGCTGATCGGGTAAAGCCACATCGCGTTGTCATCCCGGACAAGCGCGTAGCGCGCCGATCCGGGACCGCCGGAAGCGCGGCGTTCACGCGTCGGTCCCGGATCTTCGCTTCGCTACGTCCGGGATGACAGCTCGAGTTAGGCCAGGGCCGGCTCCGCCTTGATCGCCGGCTCCCGACGCGACCAGCCCTTGATCCACACCTGCAGCGGGGCGTCGACGAAGCGTTCGAACAGCCAGGCGGCGGCGACGCAGGCGGGCAGGGCCATGGCCCAGGTCAGCCACAGCGCCGGGCCTTCGAAGCCAAGCTTGCCGGCCGCGGCGCGCAGCAGGCCGAACCAGACCACGGCGACCAGCTGGTTGGTCAGGAACAGCGAGAACGACAGGCGGCCCGCCAGGCTTGCCCAGCTCCAACCTTTGGCGCCCGAGGCTCCGGCGGCATAGATCAGCAGGCCCAGCAGGGCCAGGCTGGCGTGGTCGAAGCGTCCCACGACCTGCAGGGCCAGGACGCCGACGCCGGCCAGGATCGCCAGGCCGTCGGCCAGCTTGGGGGCGATGGTGGTCGGCAGGCGGGCGATCAGCATGCCCAGGATGAACAGCGGGACGCCGCGCACCAGGCCGAAGCGCAGCGGCAACTGGTGGGCCGAAACCCCCGTCAGCGCCTTGGCCGCGTAGTCGACGACCAGGAAGATCGCCACGCCGATCGCCAGGGTGGTCCAGGGCGAAGCGATCTTGGCCGTCGCCCGCCAGGCGGCCGGGAAGCCGGCATAGCAGACGATCAGCGCCGACAGGGTCCAGGTCGGCATGTTCCAGCCCGACGGGCCGGGCACGAACCAGGCCTGCATCAGGAAGACCTGCGGCAACAGCTGGCTCCACTGGAACCACTGCGGGTTCTGCGGGGCCAGGCCGACGGCGCTGGTGGCCAGGACGAAGGTCACGAACAGCGCCAGCATGACCAGGTGGGCGGGCCAGATGCGCAGCAGGCGGCGCTTGAGGAACTCGCCGGTGGTCACGCCATGCTGGAGGACGCCCCCTTGCAAGATTTTGGCGCCGTAGGTCTTGGCCAGGACGTAGCCCGACAGCATCAGGAAGAAGTCGGTGGCCAGGTAGCCGCGCCCGAAGGCCGGATGGATGGCGAACAGCGACACCGGGGCTCGTTCGGCCACGTGATAGAGCACGATGAACAGCGCCGCGACGAACCGCAGGAGGTCCAGGGCGCCGCCACGGGACAGGCCCGTGTTCTGGGGCGCGCCGTTTCGGGACATCGTGGCGGTTTGGGACATGCGGCGGGCTCCTTTGGCCTGTCGGAGCAAGGGATGGGCCAGCTTGCTATCTTTCCCTCCCCCCTGTGGGGAGGGTGGCCCGCGCAGCGGGTCGGGTGGGGGATCGGTGCAGGGTGTGGGACGGAGGCTTTGCTCGCTGAGTCAGCAAGCCCACCCGACCCTGGCGCTGCCAGGGCCACCCTCCCCATGAAGGGGAGGGAAGGGTGTTTGCGCTCAGCGGATAAGGAACGAACTCCAGCGATTTCAACGCCCTGAACTTTCTCGACCCGTTTTGGTCCTCACCCTTCCGGACCGCCCGTATCCTGATCCCACCTGAAGGCACGGGGAGGGCGCACGTACGGCGACCGATGCGGCTTTCGGGGGTGGTCGAGCGGGAAGCGTTCGTCGGTGGTCTTTAGATGGACGCCTTCGCGACGGTCCTGGGCAGGTTCCTGAAACACGGGACGAAACCCAGGCGGCGGAGGATCGGCGGACGCGGCAGGCCTGGGCTGAAATCGCCCAGGTGGTCCAGGGAACGCCAATTTCCTGCCCGTCGGGGGCCTCCAT